>NZ_PYSV01000056.1 GCF_003028415.1 Deinococcus arcticus | reverse complement strand
TCCACCGACCAGCGGAGACGATACATCCAACAGGCGTCCTGGGCGTGCAGATCGGTCGCCAGACAGACCAAGTCGCCAGCCACTGACCGGGTGACCACGATCTGCATGCGGCACCCGTAGATCACTTCCTTATCCATCATGGCGACGATCCGACCGGGAGCCAGGTCAGCGTAGACCTCGTCCAAGCGGTCACCATCGACACGAGCACTGCCTTTAACGCGCACGCACCGCTTGATCCGGCGACGTCGCAGAAATCGGAACCAGTTCTGACCAATAAATTCACGGTCAGCAATCAGCACCTTCCAGCGGTTCGCTGGAAGGTGCCTCAGCAAGCGGGCGACCAGTCGCTCGCGTGTGGCGGTATCGCTGCTGCCCTGGTGAGCGAGCGCTGTCCAGACCAGGGGCAGTGTAAAGCCGTGCAGGACAACGCCCAGGACCAAGAGATTCAGGGGCTGGGTCCCATGGGTCCAATTGGTCCGGTCCAGCGCCAGGATGAGTTTTCCTGGGGGCAACAGGGGCAGGAGCACGTGGAGGAAGACGTCATCGGTCAGTTGTTCGTCTTGAAAACATCGGTGTATTCGCTTTTTTCGGGCTTCAGGCGACGCTTCACTGGGCAGGAACGTAGCCAGGACCCGGTGACAGGTCGATTGTGCTTGAATCAGGGCTTCGATCACGTCAGCGACACGCTGCAGCGTGTCGCGCCGGAGGAAGGGAAGTCGTGCTTTCAACAGGTCGGCGAGATGGGTACACTCACCTGGAGCGGCATCGTGGATTGTCACAGACCAGTGATGCCGCTCTTGTGCTGCCCACAATGTGGTCACGGCTAGAAAATGGCGGACGACGTCTCAGTCGATCCAAAACCTAAGATGTCCGGTACTGAG
>NZ_PYSV01000055.1 GCF_003028415.1 Deinococcus arcticus | reverse complement strand
GCGCCTTGCCGCTCCCTCTGCTGACCATCGCTTTGAGGGTCTGTTCCTGTTCACCACTCAACTGCACCACGTACCGAAGAGGTCGGCTCATCCTTAACTATTACAAATTCTAGAACGCTGCACTAGGTTTGGCGAACAGCTTTGGGCGCACGGGCATGCCCGTGGTGACGTTGACCCTACTCGCATCTGTCATTCGGCTCAGCCATATGAAAGGGCTGAACTCCGTCGGTACCAGGCAATGACCTGTGTTTATTTTTCTGGCGTCGACGTCTGGTCAGGGGCAGGGCGCGTCCACCCTCTACCTCGTTGGTACGTCATTTCGTGCCGCTTTAGAATCCGGCCGATCGTTCGGTACGAGATTTCCACACCCGTCTCTTCGGTCAGGCGACGCGCGTGCTCGCGGAGTGAGGCGACAGGATCAGCGTCGAACTGGGCCAATACCTGCAGCTCAAGCTCAGGTGCCAATTTACGTGGCCGGCCTGTTGGCTGGCCGACGAAATACAATGTGCCCGCTGCATCCTGTTGCACGTAACGCCGCACAGTGTTACGGTGCACGCCCCAATACTGCGCCACCTGGTGGATCGGCATGCCCTTCTGCACATCTTCGACCACCGTTCCTCGCAACCAGCGTGAATAGGTCCGGCCATCCTCGAAATCGCGCACACCTTATTTTGTCGCATCGCTTCTGCCGTTTCAATAAGGGGGCCTATCATCCCATCGACAGGAGGACGGGTCGCACCACAGAAAGGGTGAGCGGACCACTGGGTTGTCCCCGCTCAGCACTGGTCATGCAGATGCGCGGTCAATTTCCTCTGATCATGCGTAGCACTGTGGGGCGTTGTAGTAACTAGTGCAGCGTTCTAGAATTTGTAATAGTTAAGGATGAGCCGACCTCTTCGGTACGTGGTGCAGTTGAGTGGTGAACAGGAACAGACCCTCAAAGCGATGGTCAGCAGAGGGAGCGGCAAGGCGCG
>NZ_PYSV01000054.1 GCF_003028415.1 Deinococcus arcticus | reverse complement strand
TAGAGCATTTGTCATAAAGACACTGATGGATGAACATGTTTGAACCAGCCGTGAATATCACTCGGTGTGACGGCATCCAGTGCGGCAAACACCGCCTGAAGCAGTTCGTCCACCTGTCGGCAGTCCCCGCGCCGGACCAGGGCCTTGACCTTGGAAAACATCTGTTCGATGGGATTGAAATCCGGGCTATATGGCGGCAAATACAACAACGTGCAGCCACAGGCCTCGATGAGCGTCCGAATGGACGCTCGATGGTGTGAAGAGAGGTTGTCCAACACGATCACTTGCCCCGGGCGCAGGATGGGGCACAGCATCTCTCGTACGTACCACTCGAAATTCAGGCCGTTGACTGCCCCATCCAAGACCAGCGGGGCCTGTGGCCCCGCCAGCGTGAGCGTGCAGATCAGCGTGTGATTGATGCCGTGGTTCCGAGGGACAACGCCGACAGCGCGCTGATGACTGGGCGCGCGAGCATAGCCCCGGGTCATGGCCGTATGAAAGCCACTTTCGTCCAGGAAGACTAGGCAGTCCGGCGTCAGGAGATGTGGCGCAAGATCATTGAGGAACAGCGTGCGCTGTTCCTCAAGGCGTTCGCTGGCGACCACTGTTTTTTTTATGCGTGATGCCGTGCCGTGCGAAGACGCGATCCACCGTTTTGAAGCTCACGGCCAGCCCCGTGGCCGCCTCGAGCATGCGGGCATGCTCGGTCAGCGTCGCGTCTGCATGATCAGCGAGTTGCTGGAGCAGTTGCGCTTCGTGCGCGCTGGTGACGCGCCGTGGCCGCCCTGGAGACGTTCGCACCAGGCCCAATTGCCCCTGTTGATTCAACTGGAGATAGCGCTGCACGGTGGTGGGATGCACTGAGAACTGCTGGGCGACCAGGTGAACGCTTCCACCGGACGCCACAGCACGAACGATGCGTTCCCGCAAGTCCAGCCCATACCCTCGCCCGCCCACCGCTTTCATACCTTCATTATGACAAATGCTCTA
>NZ_PYSV01000053.1 GCF_003028415.1 Deinococcus arcticus | reverse complement strand
TCAAGACCTGTTGCGCAGTAGGAGTGGAAGTGGGTAGCTTGAGGCGTGTTGCGGCTGGAGAAGTTGACGTCCAGAGCACGTTCCTTTGAGCGGCTGGTCGGGCTGAGTCCTACAGAATTCGACCACCTCCTGATGGACTTGGAGCCGTTGTGGGAACAGGCCCACAAGCGCGCTCTCCTGCGCGCCGGACGGGTCCGGCGCATCGGTGCAGGCAATACCTTTAAGCTTGACCTGAGCCAGCGGCTCTTGGTGACGCTGCTCTATCTGCGCCAATACTTCACCATGCACGTCCTGGGAATCCTGTTTGACCTCGACGCAGCGAACGTGTGCCGCAACATACACAGCTTACTGCCGGTCCTGGAGCAGGCGTTGCCTGCTCCCCTGCGGCCCCGGACACTCCAAGCCCAACCTGACGAAGTCCCTGGCAAAAACGTCAAGAAGCCCAGAAAGATCCGCTCGCTAGAGGAACTCCTCGAGGTGTTCCCCGAACTGACCGACGTGGTGGTGGACGCGACCGAGCAGCCCCGAGGGCAGCCGAAGGTCAAGAAGGGTCAGACGCCCGGTCGGAAAGCAGTGGGGCGTCCCAGGGATAAAAAGCGTTTCTACAGCGTCAAGCAGGGCACCCACACGCTCAAAGTTCAGCTGGCGGTGACGCCCGAGGGACAGATCGTTCATCTGAGTGCGACCGCTCGCGGTCGCATCCACGACATGAAGGTGATGCGGTGTTCTCGGCTGATGACTCGACGCCCCAAGCATGTCCGGGTCTGGGGAGATCGCGGATACACCGGGTTGGAGAAGGTCTACCCTGGCCGAGAGATCATCGTGCCTGCTAAGCGGCCCAGGAAGGGTCAACTCAGCGATGAACAGCGTGAGCTCAATCGGCTGATTTCCAAGGTGCGGATCACCGCCGAGAACGGCATCAACCGCATGAAGAAGTTCCGTGCCTGCAAGGCGTTCTTCCGGAACCAGACCGCACGGCACGGTGTGATCTGGGGCTGTGTCGCCGGACTCGTCAATCTCCGCTGGCAACGCCGACTCTACCTATCCACACACTAAATTTAGGGCTAAGCCAGCGGGGCGACGGTTCCCGTCGCCCCGCTCCCCCTTCGGCTACTGCGCAACAGGTCTTCA
>NZ_PYSV01000052.1 GCF_003028415.1 Deinococcus arcticus | reverse complement strand
CTCAGTACCCGACACTTTCCGGCAGGGCTTGAAAAATTTCGGCTGACACGCGAGAACAGGACGCGTCACCCGATGTCCTCGCCAAGCTGACGCGCTGCTTCACCGCGCATTTTCCAGAGTTCCGCAAGAACCAGGTTGAGTTGCTCTCCCTCATGGTCCTCGCGCTTCTTGCGGGGAAGGACGTTCGGCATGCTGAACTCGCGGCGCGCTTCCCCGGAAGCGCGCACACCGCCTCCGTCATTCGGCGTGTGGAACGGTTCTTTGACCGTCATCCGATCCAACCAGCCGATGTCGCCCGGGTTGTCCTGACGCTCCTTCCCTCCGCGCAGCCACGCGAATTCATCCTCGACCGGACGAACTGGACGTACGGACAGACGGACGTGAACGTCCTGCTCCTGGCCGTCATCTGGCGGGGCGTTGCCATCCCCCTGCTCTACGAACTGTTGCCCCACGGGGGCAGCAGCCATACGGAGATCCGGCACACCCTTATGGACGATGCCCTGTGCCTGCTATCCGCAGCAGACATTCGGGTCCTGTATGCCGACCGCGAATTCGTCGGCTATGACTGGATTCAGGGACTCGCCCACCGTGGGATTCCCATTTGTGTGCGGCTGAGGAGCGACACGCTCATGGATGACTGGACCGCGAAGGACTGGCTGAGTCGCTTGCAGACCGGCACAGCCGGTCTGCTGGTCGAGGACACGGTGGTCTACGGGCAACCGATGCACGTGGTCCTGACGTACACGCAGGACGGGGAGGCCCTGATCATTGCCAGTAACGCAGGGGCGGTGACGACGATCCAGATGCGCTATCAGCGGAGATTCCTGATCGAGTGCCTCTTTAGGGCGCTCAAAAGCAAGGGCTTCCAACTGGAGGGAACGCACATGACGCTCCACGATCACGTGGAGCGCTTGCTGTGCCTGTTAACGCTGACCTACACCTGGTGTGTGTTGGTTGGGGTGACGCTGGACTGCCCAAAGAAGGCCCATGGTCGCCGGGCGTGGAGCGTGGTGAAGATGGGTTTGCGGGAACTGGTACGGTCGCTCGGCCGGGAGTCAGCCCGCCTGGGCGACTTGATTGACCTCTTGACGCCGTTCCACACGCACTCCCCAGAAAGTGTCGGGTACTGAG
>NZ_PYSV01000051.1 GCF_003028415.1 Deinococcus arcticus | reverse complement strand
CTCAGTACCCGACAGTTTCTCTAGGGGTTGAAAAACCGCGAGTGACACGCGAGAACAGTGTGCGTCTCCCGATGTCCTGGCCAAACTGACCCGCTGCTTCACCGCGCACTTCCCCGAGTTCCGCAAGAACCAGGTGGAGCTGCTGTCGCTGATGGTGCTCGCGCTGCTTCAGGCCAAAGATGTTCGGCACGCTGCACTCGCGGCGCGCTTCTCTGGACGCGCGCAGACCAACTCGGTGATTCGCCGCGTAGATCGTTTTTTTGATCGCCATCCACTGTGTCCCGCCGATGTAGCTCGTGTCGTCTTGGCGCTGCTCCCACAGACGCGGCCTCGCGAGTTCATCATTGACCGTACGAACTGGAGATACGGTCAGACGGACGTGAACGTCCTGATGCTGGCGGTGCTGTGGCGCGGTGTGGCGGTCCCCTTGCTGTACGAGCTGCTGCCCCACGGGGGCAGCAGCGATACGGCGTTGCGCCACGCCCTGATAGATGACGCGCTGTGCCTGCTCAGGGCGTCGCAGATTCGCGTGTTGTACGCGGACCGTGAGTTTGTCGGACACGACTGGATTCAGGGCCTGGCTCAGAAAGGCATTCCGATCTGTGTGCGCTTGCGACGCGACAGCCCAATGGACGAGTGGTCTGCTCAGGACTGGCTGGGACGTCTGCAGACCGGCAGCGCCGGTCTGCTGGTCGAGCACGTCGAGGTCTACGGGCAGCCGATGAACGTCGTGTTGACGTTCACGCCGGACGGAGACGCCCTGATCATTGCCAGCAACACCGGCGCCGTCACCGCCATTCAGGCGCAGTATCGAAAACGCTTCCGGGTCGAGTGCCTGTTCCGAGCGCTCAAATCCAAAGGGTTCAAATTGGAGAGCACGCATATGACGCTCCACGATCACGTGGAGCGCCTCCTGTGCTTGCTGACCCTGACCTACGTCTGGTGCGTGCTGGTGGGCATCCCCGAGATCTGCCCGAACAAACAGCATGGTCGCCGGGCCTGGAGCGTCGTGACGCTGGGTTTACGGGCCCTGGTTCGCGCCATCAGCCGGAAGGTTGATCACGAAGAGGTGCCCCTCTTACGACTGATTGACCTGTTCATGCCGTCCAAGACGCACATCTGAGAAACTGTCGGGT
>NZ_PYSV01000050.1 GCF_003028415.1 Deinococcus arcticus | reverse complement strand
CTAGTGCAGCGTTCTAGAATTTGTAATAGTTAAGGATGAGCCGACCTCTTCGGTACGTGGTGCAGTTGAGTGGTGAACAGGAACAGACCCTCAAAGCGATGGTCAGCAGAGGGAGCGGCAAGGCGCGGGTCATGACCCGCGCCCGAATTCTGCTGATGACCCATCGGCAGATCTCCGACTCAGACATCAGTGGCGCGCTTGAAATCAGCGTGCAAATGGTCCAGGCGACGCGGAAACGCTTTGTGCTGGGTGGTCTGGATGATGCCCTCTTCGACGCCCCTCATACGGGTCGACCCGCAAAATTCGATGGCAAGGACCGGGCGGCGATCACTGCGCTCGCGTGCAGTGAGGCGCCCGAAGGGCACGCGCAGTGGAGTATTCGGCTGCTCGCTGAAAAAGCCGTAGAACTGAATGTGGTCGACGAGATTGCACCGTCGACGGTGTTCTATATCCTCAAAAAAACGCGGTCCAGCCGCACCGCAAAAGGCAGTGGTGCATCGCGCAGCTGACCGCAAAGTTTCTGTGCGAGATGGAGCGTGTCCTCGACGTGTATGCACGGCCTTACGATGAGCGTTTCCCTGTGCTGTGTTTCGATGAGCAGCCCTGCTTCCTCATCGGTGATGTTCTGGCCCCGGTTCCCATGGAACCGGGACGAGTCGCCAAAGAAGACTATGAATATCTGCGATTCGGCAGTTGTGCATTGCTGCTTGCGGTCGAGCCCCGGACGGGTCGGCGGTTCGTGAAGGTCTGTGCTCGACGAACCGCCGAGGAGTACACGGCATTTATGCAGGATCTGGAACGGGCCTACCCGGTAGCCGTGCAGATCACCCTGGTCCAGGACAACCTCAATACCCATCATGGGGGCAGTTTTTACAAGTGGATGAACCCACAGCAGGCCCACCAACTGGTGGGCCGATTTGAGTGGATCTACACGCCCAAACACGCCTCTTGGCTGAATATGGCGGAGTTGGAATTCAGTGCCCTTCAAAGGCAGTGCTTGAATCGGCGTATCGCCTCGCTGGAACGGCTTCGTTCCGAAGTCGAGGCTTGGGTCGCAGCGCGTGAACGTGCTGGGGCCACACTCAGTTGGCAGTTTTCAACCCAAGTCGCCCGTCGAACCCTCCAACCCCACTACGAAGCCATTCGTATTAATTGAACGCTGCACTAG
>NZ_PYSV01000049.1 GCF_003028415.1 Deinococcus arcticus | reverse complement strand
CCTAGTGGATGACCACAGGCATGAAGATGGCTATTCATCGAAGGGGTAGTGACGTTTGAGCTTGTCCCGTGCTGCCGATATCGAGAACTGCCAATTCGCCCGCACAGACCGCGCATTGCGGTCTGTTTCCCACGCCAGCAGTGCCGCCTCGACGGCATCCACACTGGCTAAGCGCTGCCCCAGACACTGTCGTTGCAGGACTGACCACTCCAATTCCGCCATGTTGAGCCACGACGCATGTTTGGGCGTGTACACCCACTCGAAGCGTCGGCTCAGCCGACGCGCCTCCTGCGCCGGGAGATGTTGATACAACGCGGCCGGACTGTGCGTCGACAGCTGATCCAGCACCAGCACGATCGTGTCTGCTGCCGCGTACCGCACGTCCAGCGCTTGGAGCTGCGCCGCGAACTCGGCGTTCCCTCGCCGCTCCGTGACCGTCACGGTGCGCTGACCCATCAGCGGTTCGAAGGCCACGAAGAAATTCACCGTGCCACAGCGTTTGTATTCATGATCGACCCGTGCCGGGTATCCCGGCACGGGGGGCAGCGGATCGCGCACATGATCGAGCATCTGGAAGGACTTCTCGTCGAAGCAGATGACGGGCCGACGGGCATCATAGGGCAGGGCGTAGGTGTCCAGTACGGCTTCCATCCGCCACACGAAGTCTGCGCCTACCTGGGCGACACACCAACTCTCGACCTGCCACGGTTTGAGGACGTTTTTTTCAGCGTGCGCCGGACAGTTTCATCACTGATGCGGTCCACCACACCCAGCGTCACCAGGCGATCAGCCAGCAACTGCATCGTCCAGGTTTCGCGCCCGACGGGCGCGGAGCACACTTCGGCAATAAGGATGGCCGTCCCGTGCGCATCAAGTTTGGGCGGCTGTTTCGGCCGGGCTTTTTCGTACAGGGCGGCCTGAAGGCCGCCCTGTACGAACTTACGTCGGATGGACGCTACCGTCACGGTGCTGACCCCCACGCGCTCGGCGACGTCCCGGTCCTTCAGTCCCTGGTCACTGAGGAGCAACAGCCGTGCGCGGGTCATGACCCGCGCACTGTGGACGCCTTTGCGAGTCATGTCCGTCAGTTCCTGCCGCTCGTGTGCCGTTAACGCCACCACAAACTGTTTCTGTCGCCCCATCCCTCAGCTTAGATCAAGCCAAGCCTGTGGTCATCCACTAG
>NZ_PYSV01000048.1 GCF_003028415.1 Deinococcus arcticus | reverse complement strand
GTGGAGTGAACCCAATTGAGCGGACCGCGGGGCAAGTCACCTCTGTGCGGCAGTGTAGCGGGCGGCGAACTCAGCAGGTGGGACGTAGCCCAGGCTGGAGTGCAGTCGGCGGTGATTGTACAGATCCGCGATAAAGATCCCGATGTGCCACCGGGCGTCGTCCAGGTCGACATACTCTTGCCGGTCGACCTCCTCGGTCTTCAGGGTTTTGTAGAAGCTCTCCATTTTGGCATTGTCATAGGGATTGCCCGTTCTGGACATGCTCGGCTTCATTCCCGTGGACCGCAGGCGGTCCACGTAGACCCGACTGGCATATTGCACACCCTGGTCTGAGTGATGAAGGAGCCCTGGGGCAGGACAACGCGTGGCCAGCGCGTTATTCAACGCCGCCAAGGGCAATTCGGCGTCCAGGAACTTCGACATGGACCAGCCCACCACCTCCCGGGTGAAGCCGTCCAGCACGCAGGCCAGGTACACGAAGCCCTGCCGGACACGGACGTAGGTCATGTCGGCGTGCCACACCTGATCGGGTCGTACCGGGACGACGTCGGGCAGCAGATTGGGAAAGCGCTTCTCGTGATGATTGGACTCGGTGGTGGCTCGATACCGGCGCTTCGGACGGCACAACAGGTGGCGTTCGCGCATCACGCGGAGCACGCGCTTGTGGTTCACCGGGCGGCCCCGCCGGGCCAGCTCACGGGTCACGCGCCGATACCCGTAGCCGACGAACTCTTCCACCACAGTTTCGATGTCCTGGCACAGCGCCTGATCGGTGTCCGTCTCCTCCCTGGCCTGCTGGTCGTAGAACCAGGAGCGGCTGACCCCATGCAGCGCACACAGACGACGCACCGACACCTCCGGATGCGCGCTTCGCGCATCCTCGATCATTTGGTGCCTTGTTTCGAGCGGTACGTCGACAAGGACTTTTTTAGGATGGTGTTCTCCAGCGACAACTGCCCACAGAACCGCTCCAATTCGGCAATGCGGTGTTCCAGCGCCTGGTCGGGTCTGGCCTGATCGGTGAAGGCCGCATCCCCACGGGCTTCGACTTCCTTGCGCCAGCGGTGAATCAGGCTGGGCGACAGGTGGTGTTCGCGACTGAGTTGCGCGGTGGTCTTCTGGCCGTTCTCGACTTGGTTGACGATGTCCAGCTTGAACTCGCGGCGGTGGGTGCGTCCGGGCATAGGGACTCCTTCGGTGCCGTCAGCCTACGGGCTGACGGGGGCGAAGTGCCTTGCCTCCTGGTCCGCTCCTGGGGGGTCACTCCA
>NZ_PYSV01000047.1 GCF_003028415.1 Deinococcus arcticus | reverse complement strand
TGGTAGTCCGTTGACTGGTCGAAAGCGCACACTGGGCCATGAGCCAGGATCGTGTGGTGCCTGATCCACTGGAGACCTACTGCACCCAGTTGGATCACGTCTTCAACCGGCCCACGCAGCGCGAAGCGCTGCGCCGGTACCTGCAAGGTCTCCTCCTCGGCACAGAGCGACACAAAACAGCCACAGGCATCGCCAACACAGCCCCTGGAAAGCTCGGCAGCCAGCACAAAGCGGCGCAGCGGCTGCAATGGTTCCTCTCCGAAAGCACCTGGGATCCAGATCAACTGCATCAAGCCCGTCTGGATCTCATGCGCCGCGGATCGGCAACGGCACCCTCGGTCGATGCCGTTCTAGTCATCGATGAGACCGGCGATCGAAAGTACGGCACCCACACCGCACATGTCGGACGACAGTATCTGGGAAGTCTGGGCAAAGTCGACTCGGGCATCGTGACTGTTCACGTGCTGTATGACACACCTCAGGCGTATTTTCCGCTGCAATTGCGGCCCTACACGCCCGCGCATCACTTTCCCCGCAAGACCAATGACCCGGCCTTCCGCACCAAGCCGCAACTGGCGGTGGAGTTGATTGAGGCCGTTCGGCACGACTGGCCGTTCCGTGCGGTGGTGGCAGATTGCCTGTACGGGCGGAACGAGGTGTTCCTGACGTCCCTGATGACTGCAGCGATCCCGTTTGTGCTGGCCCTGCCCAGTTCCTATGCGTGGTGGCACGAACAGGGTCAGCCGGGGGGCGTGGAAGACCTGGCGCTGCGGGCAGCGCCAACCGACTGGCACCCCTTCAAGCGAACGTTCGCTGACGGAACAGAACGCGTGTTCTGGCGTGCAGAAGTGAGCGGTGGGCCGTATGGGACTGGACGACCATTACGGCTGATCGTGGTCACGCCTGATCCGGTGACGCTCCCGCACGAAACGACGGAATATCTCATCACCAATTTCCGGCAGAGCGAGCAGGATACGTCACCGGGACGCGTCCCGGTGACTCCAGCTTCCTCCCTGGAGGTCGCACTCTTATATGCCCGGCGACCACGTATTGAGCAGGCCTATCGGGAAGTCAAACAGCACCTGGGTTGGACGCACTGTCAGGCCCGGTCAGACATGGCCCTTCGGCGGCATTGGAGTCTGGTCTGCGCGGCATTCTGCTTTTTACATTGGTGGAATGAGCAGCCACCGAGTCGCGAGCGTCAGGCATCGCCGCGGGCGGATGCGGTGCATCCGCCCAAGTGGAGCACGCTGCTGCATCAGGTGCGGTTATGGCTGGAGCCGTTTGTCTGGGTGTGGCAAGCCTGGCGGGCCTATTCCACGGAGCGACCACCTCGGCGACTCTTCCTGTTGCTGGAGCAGGTTGGACGAGGTAGACCACTCCCACTTTATGTGGCCTAAATGCCGCTCAGAACGGCAAATTATGTCCGAGTCAACGGACTACCA
>NZ_PYSV01000045.1 GCF_003028415.1 Deinococcus arcticus | reverse complement strand
TCCACGTACCAATGGGAATACACCTGTAGACACAACGGATGCAGCACCTATGATCGGACTTGACGGCCTGCGTCGACTGGTCGCCTTCGTCTCACGCGCCAAGAGCGCTTCACAGGAAGGTGCTTTATGCCTGATCCCAGTGTCCCCCCCCGCCGCCACTCTGGGTGAATCTCCCGCGGCCCCACCAACAGCGGCTGCTCTCTCTCCTGGCCCGTCTGGTCGAGCGGCAGCTGACCACGAGTCCCTCACCTCCTGTGGAGGTGAGGTCCAGTGACGCACCCGACGGTGGGTAAAGCACTCAGTCAGCAGAAAATTCAACCCGGGCACCTGGAGGCGCTGGCCGTGGTGTACGTCCGGCAATCCACCCTCGGCCAACTTCAGAAGCACCAGGAGTCCACCCGGCTGCAATACGCGCTGGTCGACTACGCACAGTCCCTCGGCTGGCCACAGGAGCGCATTCTGGTCATTGACGATGATCTCGGGAAGTCCGGCAGCTCTGCGGCCGGACGCCCAGGATTCCAGCGCCTGGTCACAGAAGTCAGTCTCGGGCATGTCGGGCTGATTCTTGGCATTGAAATGAGTCGACTGGCTCGCTCAAACCGCGACTGGCACCAGCTGCTGGAAGTGTGTGCCCTCTTCCGCACCCTGATCGCCGACATCGACGGTCTGTACAATCCAAATGACTACAACGATCGTCTTCTCCTCGGGTTGAAGGGCACCATGAGCGAAGCGGAACTTCACATCCTCAAAAATCGACTGCACGAGGGCAAACTGAGCAAAGCCCGCCGAGGGGAACTGCACAATCGACTCCCGACCGGCTATGTCCTGGCCCCGGACGGACGCGTTCAGTTTGATCCTGATGAACAGGTGCAACACGTCATCCACCTGATCTTCCGGAAGTTCGACGAGCTGGGCACCCTTCACGCCGTCCTGCGCTATCTCGTCACGCATCAGCTGCACATCGGCGTTCGGCTGCAGAGTCGCGCTGACGCGCGACTCGAGTGGCGTCGTCCCAACCGCGTTACCCTGCAGAACCTGCTGCATCACCCGATCTATGCGGGGGCCTACACCTATGGGCGTCGGCAGACCGACGCCCGACGCAAGCAGTCAAATCGGCCGGCAACGGGGCGAGTGGTCATGCCAATGGACGCCTGGCACGTTTGCCTGCGGGACCGGGTTCCGGCCTACATCAGCTGGACGCAGTACCAGGCCAACCTCGCGCAGCTCAGTGCCAACCGAAATGTCGCTGGCCAATCCGGAACCGCAAGGTCAGGCGCGGCGCTGCTTGGGGGCCTCTTGGTCTGTGGTCATTGCGGAAACCGATTGAGCGTCCGGTACCAGGGCGCGCGCCAGTCGTACGCCTGCACCTGGAAAACCAGTAACTACGCGGAGCCCAACTGCTTGCATTGTGCGGGCTCCGGGTTGGATGCGTGGGTGGTCAGCCAGGTTCTTGAAGCACTTGGTCCAGCCAACCTCGCGCTGTCTCTGGAAGTCCAGCACCATATGGAGGAGGAGCGCGTGGCCCTGATGAAGCACTGGACGCAGCAACTCGAGCGTGCGGCCTACGAGGTGCAACGCGCTCAGCGGCAGTATCAGATGGTGGAACCCGAACACCGGTTGGTGGCGCGTTCCTTGGAACGCGCCTGGGAGGACGCCCTTTCCGCGCAGCGTCAGCTGCAAGAAGACGCTGCCCGGGTCCAGCACCACCGCGCACATCCCCTGACGGCCCAGGAAATCCAAGACATTCACGAACTGGCTGAAGATCTCCCGGCCTTGTGGTCGGCACCGACCACCTCCACATCAGAACGCAAGGAGATCCTGCGGTTGGTCATTGACCGCGTCGTGGTGTCGTCGATTCGTGCCGATGAGCAGTTGAGCGTGGACATTCACTGGGTAGGTGGATGCGTGACGCGGAGCACAGTGACGCGCCCTGTCGCGCGCATCACCCAGCTGAGTTACTACCCAGAACTCAAAGCAGTGGTCTCGCAACTGACTCAGGAGGGAAAGTCAGGGCAGCAGATTGCCGATGAGCTCAATCGGTTGGAACTGCGGCCCGCGAAGCGCACACAGGTCTGGCAGGCTGATCAGGTCCGGGGATTGGTGAGAGATCTCGGTCTGGCCATTTCCCGGACTCAGGGGCCAGTGACACCAAAAGACCAGGCTCGGCAGGGCGATTGGTGGACCTTGACGGCACTGGCCGTCACACTGGCCATGCCCAGTGTGACGCTGTACAGCTGGTTGAAATATGGACAGCTCCAGGGTCGCCAGGAGGGTCGCCGCTGGTGGATCTGGGCCGATGAACAGGAATTGACTCGGCTGAGAGCACGGCGTGCAAAACCCCCGGCAGAGCACGCCCATGACCGATGGAATGCGCAGCGAGCGGCGATGGAGACCCGTCAGCGAAAGGAGAGTGCGTATGTACAAGGGTAATCGAGTTGGCTCGTTTC
>NZ_PYSV01000043.1 GCF_003028415.1 Deinococcus arcticus | reverse complement strand
GAGGCTTGGGTCGCAGCGCGTGAACGTGCTGGGGCCACACTCAGTTGGCAGTTTTCAACCCAAGTCGCCCGTCGAACCCTCCAACCCCACTACGAAGCCATTCGTATTAATTGAACGCTGCACTAGCTTGGCAACCTAAAAAATTATCGGCATGATTCCCGGACGACAGTGGCATGCCGGCGCAACAACCAGAAAAAGTTCTACAACACGAGGTAGGTCATACCCGCGCTAAACACTCAGGTCGCAATGATCCCGACAGACTCGTCGTTCCCTGCATCGCGCCTGCTGGCCCGTGGACGTATGGAACGAGCGTTCTAAAAGAACCGAGACTGCCGCGCGCGTTCCCATAAGTGAGCACCTCAGGACGTTGGAGTAATGCCTGGCACTGAGTTGGAACAGCAGTCACGTGAAGCCCTGACAGTAGGTCATGTCCCGTGGTAGCGCGATGGTCTGGCGACCCTTCGCATCGTAAAGATCGCTGCGCATTTTGTGGCGCAACCACTCGCTTGAAATCGAGGCGCTTCCATTCTCGACCCATATTTTATGTCACTGGACTTCCCTATTCGCCATAGGTACCACTGAAAATTGACTTCGAATTTTTGTCCCACTCAGCTGCCCAGAAATTTGAATGCCTCACCTTAGAGCGCACGCTTTATGGCACAGAATTTTTTATTAACTACGGGTACCTCTGACCACTGCCCACGGCTTTTCGGCACATGTGTTGAGGCGAACATGCATGTGTCTATAAAACCCGCACAACAGGTCCAGCGAAGCCACCAAGAAACCCGCAAAAATACCCCCTTATAAACGCGTTAAGTACAGGGAAATTGGGTATGGAACCGTACGCATCTGGAAATGAAAAATGCGCATTTTTCCTACAGTCCTAAGCAGAGAGGTTTTTGCATCGGCAGCGAAATCCGCCGTCCCAGCGCTGGCCGCCAGCCTCGCGACGAAAAGGGCATGTCAGAAATGCCCCTCCTCGGTTGCGCAGTCCAGCGCAACGCTTTCGAAAAAGAATTTTCCCCCCCAGGCCTGGAACAACTGGGCCAAATGGGGCACTGCGGCGCGGCCTGACGGCACGCACCGCAACACCGCGCGTGGAACCATGAGGGGTCCGACACCAATCGCGGTGGACCGCAGGCAGCCTTCGCGCCTGTACCGATCACTGTCCGGAGGCCTCAGCGTCATGGGTGGTTGACCCATCTCGCACCACCCGATGACCCAGTCGGCCTGGGGCCCGCTGGTCCCGACGGACCCTAGACGTCACTGGTTCGCTGGCCATCACGGCCTGCCTGTGCTTCGTGCACTTGCGGCGCGGCCATGCGGCGCGCACCGCAACACCATGTAACCGGACTCGAAAACGGTGCGAACGACCTACGCCCGTGTGGTTGCCGGGGCGACCTGGTGCACGAGGGCCGGGGCGGTGCTGGGCCCCTTGCTCCTTCCGGCACGCCGCTCCGTCGAGTTGCCGTTCCCTCTCACGCCGCATGAGAGCAGTGGTGAGTGGATCGGGTTGGGCACACTCATGCCTGGACTGCAGGGATGATGGATCAGTTGGATGCCTGGCCTCGTGTGGTGAGCAGGCAGTGCAGACTGCTGATGCAGCGATGGATGAACGCCCGGATGACGCCCATTCATTCAGTCTGGGGCATGTGCTCGGTCGGTTGACCGCGCCGCGCGGAGACCAGCAACAGCCGGTGAGCCTGGTGACCCGGGCCTGCTGACAGGTGAGCGCGCGACCCAACGACCGCTCTGTCTCTAGCACTGAGTGTCGTCTCAGTGTCGACACCCGACGCGGTGAACCGGAACCAGTCGGGTTCCATTTCGCCAGTGCTGACCGACGCGCGAGGCCAGTAGCAGGGCCCGACTGTGTGGAATTCCTGTGGGAACTCGAGCCAGTGCAGGGGGAGCGTGCAGCAGCTGGGACCACTGAACTACAGGCGGGCGCTCGTGCATATGTCACCAGTCCAGCCGCAGCTCCTGCTGCAGAACAGAGACCGGATGATCTCATGGCAGGTCACACCATGAGCGAAGAGCGACCGCCGTCGGGGCAGATGAGGGAGCGACGGTGGTGCTGTCCGACCGGACGAACGTGGGTTTCGAGGTGGTGCCCGCCAGGGTGGCATGCCTTAAAGGGAGGACGGCGCGGCAAAGCTCAGGAGAAGTCAGCTGCCTTTGAACAGCAGCTGCTGCCCTGCGCTTGACCCGGATTGACATCTGCGTTGGCCGTCATCGGTCTGCCAACGGCCGTGGGGTCCGGAGCGCTGTCGCGCTCCAGAAAAAAAATATGAACACATAAAACCTCTGAACCACCAGGCCGCAGGCGGATGAACACCACTCGAATCAAACCTGATCAGGCTCAGCCGTTGTGCCCTACGGGCCACCGCCGACGCTCGTCCCCTTGTTCATTCACCTTACTGCTCTCTCCGCAGAGTGCATCTTCCCCACTGACACTCGACTGTCTCTTCACCCTCGTGATGACCGCCCTTGCAGGGCGGCATTTGTTTTGGCCAGCCGATCAGCTGGTTCACCTGCCCACTCAACACCGACCACCGCCCTCACTCACAGCGACCGCCGGTCGCCTGCCCCAGGAGTTCACATGAATAGACGCCACCAACCCGACCGCCATACTACTCAAATCAGCCGCAACAGCTATGACTCCTGCGAGCGCCTCGTGCGTTGTGGAGACCTGATGGTCAAGAGGCGCCCACGGAGCGAAGAGGCGGACCCTCTGAAAGGCGTGCGCGCCGAGGAGACTTACACGCTGAGTCTGAACACGCGGTTCGCGGTACTCCATGACGGCGCTGTGCGCATTGGCGGTGAGCTCATCCACGCCCAGTTGAGCTGCCTGCCCACGATTGCCTACCGGGCGCTTGTCACTGGAGCGCCGGGGTTCACCCAGTACAACGGCATTCAGGAGTTGTACCAGCGGGTGCGCCTAGGGCAGATCTCCGAGCGGACGCTACCGACGGAACTCGAACGCATAGTCCGTCAGGGCCGCCGCCCTGACCCGGTGCCCCGCATGGTGACAAGGCCACGCACCCTGCAGTCCCGCTGGCTTGCGCAGGAAGTGTACCTGTTCAAAACCCAGGCAGGTGACTGGTTCCTGAGCCTGAGCTTCCGGACTCCAGTGCAGCCCCTGGCCCCCAATCCGTCTCGCCGGCCGTTCGGTCTTGACCTGGGCCTGGATCCGGTCACGGTGATTTCCGATGGGCGGACCGATCAGTTCTTCACCCTGACGGACCTGCCGTTCCTCCGGCGGGATGCCCTGTCCCCAGACGCCCGGGCCCTGTATGACCAGTTGACGTACGCCAGTGGCCGGAAAGATCTGGACCAGGTGATCGGCGTTCTCCTGCGGGAGGCCAGCGCGGTCTACGCCGAAAAACTTTCCCACCGGGGCATGTCCTGCGGCTTCATTCACGGGGGGCGGCGGCGCGCGGTGCACGATTACCACTTCTCCTGGCTGCCCCAACATGCCAACGCGGTGCGGCTTCCCTTCCGGCGGCCTGGAGCGGCGTGGAGCAGTCAGACCTGCAGTGTCTGCGGGGAGCGGCGCCAGTGCAGCCGCAAAGGTGACCGGTTTGTGTGCCTGGCGGCGTCGTGCCAGAGCAGCATGGACGCGCATGCCAACGCGGCGCGCGAAATGTTGCAGCGCGGCCTAGGCCATCACCAGGAACGCAGCTTTCCCACCTGGGAGTAAGACGGCCCCCTCCCCCACTACGGCTGAATGCGCGGCCCCTCCTTTCACCTTGGGGGCCGCCGTTCTATTCCCCGTTCATGTTGAACCGCCTTGAGGAGTTGCTGATGCCCGGATTCACCTGTCCGACCTGCCCGCCGACGATCCAGACCTGTCCTACGCCTGCCCTGCCTTCCGGGCGCGCCCACTCCAGGCTCTGCCCAGTCTGCGGTGACCTGCGCACCGCCTGCCAGTCCGGGGAGCGCGATCGCTGTGCCGTGCGCGTGCCTGTTCATGCAGCCCACGCGATGCGGAACCTGTTCGCTTTGGCTCAGGTTTGAGCGCGGCGCCTGATGCCCCAGTCCCCATCCGCATCGTCTCTCTACACGTCTAAACTCCTGTCGCTTCTGCGGATTCTGACGTTCTGGGGCCTGACCCGCCGCCAGCAGGCAGAGCTCCTGGGGCTCAGCGTGCGAACCCTCCAGCGGATCGCTGGTGGATACGGGCCGGCCCGTTCCTCATGGGAAAAGCAGCAGCGGCTGCGCCTGCTGGCGGACATTGCTGTGGCGCTGCACACCCTCTATGGCGACCATCATGTGGCCGGGTGGCTGCGGCGCCCCAACGGACGGCCGCCCTTTGATGGCCGGACACCGCTGGCCTTCATGCTGGGTGGTGATCAGGCCCTGCACGCCGTCCACCAGCTGCTGACGGCCGACCTGAGTGGTCTGTTCAGGGTCACACCCGAAGCGCATGCGCTTGCGGCGGCCCTCCCTCAACCGGACTTCGATCTGGACAGCCCTTCACGGATAAGCCACGAGGACGAGTCGACCAAACTGGACTGAAGCCCGCCCTGAAGCCACCCACCGTTTCCTGACCACCCACCTTTGTTCACCCTTTTGCTCAGACGGGCAGCCTGGCGCTGCCCGTTCCCCACTTCGAGGCCACACTGATGATCACCATTTGCTTCACCCTCAAGATTCATCCCAACACGGTTCACACCCTGACGCCCTTCGTCCAGGCCACCTCGTTCCAGTGGTGTGCGCTGGTCCAACCGTTTCGTGTCCCAGACTTCTGCGCAGTCAAGGGTGAAATGATGTCGCCGGACAGGTGCACCTTGGGCCGTGCGGGCAGAGCCCCTCAGGTTGCCGCTCATGTCTTCAGACCCTGGGTGTATGCCTCGGCGCGACTTGCCCACTCACCGACCAGGTTTGCGCCCAATGAGGCTGGGGCGCACACTTGCGCGAGGAATGGTGGTGTTCATCGAAGTTCAGGCTGGCGCCCAACCGCCCTGGGCATGCTGGGTGCGGCGCTTTATCGCTGCTCTGGCAGGACGCAAGGGCAGCACTTTCAACTGGAGCAAACAGGGCGAGCTTGCGTTAATCCAGGTCTATGTCTGCACTCTGAAGAAGAACATCTTTCTTCAGCAGGAATCGCTTTCGTTCCAGATAGTCAACTTGCCGAGTGTCGAGACTGGTACGGTGCTTTTCAAGATATTTATCTATTTCGGGAATCATGTCGCTCTTGACTTCCCACCCGCCAAGGCTAGCTTCGCGCATCATAGTGATCATGTCAAGAAAACCCGTTGCACGTTCCGCTTTGAGCTCGCGGGTAAGTCCAACATCTTTATGCATCAGATTTTCAATTGTTTCCATGAATTTTTCATATTCCTCACGATCTGGATACCTTTGCTCCACTTCCACGTAGAGCCTGTTCTCAAGCAAAGAAAGATCTGCTTCGAAAATGGCATAGAGCTCCCGCTGCCGCCCAATGTCATTGCGTCCAACTGCATTCTCGACTTCCAGCATGAAGTCATCCAGGTCAACAATACCAAAATATTCATCTTTTTTCATCGAGCAAATCCTTGACATTTTTGAGCCAGCTCGAATAATACAGATCATTGTTAATGTCGGAAATCTCAGCACCCGACAGTTTCTCAGATGTGCGTCTTGGACGGCATGAACAGGTCAATCAGTCGTAAGAGGGGCACCTCTTCGTGATCAACCTTCCGGCTGATGGCGCGAACCAGGGCCCGTAAACCCAGCGTCAC
>NZ_PYSV01000042.1 GCF_003028415.1 Deinococcus arcticus | reverse complement strand
GTCGGGTCAGCGGCGGCGGCCGTGAAGGTGATGGCGGCCGTCAGGGTGGTTTTCCCATGGTCCACGTGCCCAATCGTCCCCACGTTCACGTGCGGCTTCGTGCGTTCAAACGTTCCTTTTGCCATGTCTGTGTCCTCCTGGTCTGGAACTGCCCGCAAGGGAAGCAGGCAAGCCTTGACAGTGTACAGGGCCGCCGCGCAAACGCAAAGTACCGAACTGGGCAGCGGCTCTGGGGCGGTGAAGAGAAGCAGCGCGGCCCACACAAAGAGGGACGCGCTGCTTTGGCTGTTGGAGCTTCTGGTCGGGATTGAACCGACGACCTCTCCCTTACCAAGGGAGTGCTCTACCACTGAGCTACAGAAGCGAAGGAAAAAAGCGGGAAACGAGACTCGAACTCGCGACATTCAGCTTGGGAAGCTGACGCTCTACCAACTGAGCTATTCCCGCGTGATCGTGGTGGGCAGGGGCGGATTCGAACCGCCGTACACGTACGTGAACAGATTTACAGTCTGTCGCCTTTAACCACTCGGCCACCTACCCATATTCCACTGTCTCGCCCTCTCGGGCCACAAGCGCGGCGGTGTGGTGAGCCGCGTTGTGTGGAGCCACCCAGGAGAATCGAACTCCCAACCTTCCGATTACAAGTCGGGTGCTCTACCAGTTGAGCTAGGGTGGCACCGTCCCTGTTTGGAGCTTGGAACGAATGTTCGGCCTCCGAGTGCGGAAGCGCTGCGCAAAGCGCGATCACTTCCGGCTGGGAATAGTAGCACCGGCCCCCAGGGGTGTCAATCGCCGCCCACACTGCCGCTGGAACCGGGCGGCCTTGAGCCTTCCCAGAGCGTTGAGGCCCTATGCGCCATGTGGCGCATTTCGGCCCCGGCCCCGGGGCGTATTCTGACGCGCGCACGGGAAACTTTTTCCCTGAAACCGCCCCTCTTGGCCCCGCCCTCTTGCCCGCCCCCGGGAGGCACCCCTTGGACAGTTTTCGAACCCTGCTGCCGTACTTGCGCCTGCACACGCGCCAGTACGTGATTGGCCTGATTGCCGTGGTGATCGCCACCTCGGTCAACCTGCTGCCGTTTTACTTTATTCGCCTGACCATTGACGGCCTGACCGGACAGGTGGACGCCGACCCCGCGACGGCCGGCATCACGCTGGGCACGGCCGCGCTGTACGCGCTGGGCATCGTGGCGGCGGCGGTGACGGCCGGTTTTTTCATGCTGGTCATGCGCCGGCAGATCGTCGTGGCCTCGCGCCAGAGCGAGTACGAGATCCGGCGGGACCTGTTTGCCCACCTGCAAACGCTGGATAAGCCCTACTACGACCGCGCCCGCACCGGCGACCTGATGAACCGCCTGACCGGCGACCTGAGCGCCGTGCGCGAGATGCTGGGCTTTGGGGCGTGGCAGATCGTGAACATCGTGTCGGGCTTTGTGACCGCCTTTGCCGTGATGTTCAGCCTGAGCTGGCAGCTGACCCTGATTGTGGTGGCGATTGTGCCGGTGATCGTGGGCGTGCTGACCTACCTGGCCCGGCTGATCAGCAAACGCCACCGGCTGGCGCAGGAGCAGAACTCGCTGATCTCGGCGCGCGCCCAGGAGAACTTCAGCGGCGCGCGCGTGGTCAAGGGCTACGCCATTGAGGACCGCGAGATCGAGGATTACCGCGCCATGAACCTCGAACTTCTGCGGCGCAACATCGCCCTGACCAAGGTGGACGGCCCGCTGCGCTCCTTTATGAGCCTGCTGCTGGGGCTGGCGTTCGGCCTGATTCTGCTGGTGGGCGGGCGCCTGATTCTGGAGCCCGGCAGCACCTTCACGGTGGGCATGTTCGTGCAGTTCGTGGGCACGCTGGAGCGCCTGACGTGGCCCATGCTGATGATCGGCTGGATCACCGGCATCATTCAGCGCGGTCTGGCGTCCTGGGTGCGCCTGAGAGAGATCTTCGACGCCCAGCCCCTGGTGCGTGACGAGACCGGGCGCACCGATCTGCGCCTGCGCCAGCTGCGGGGGGACATCGAGTTTCAGAATGTGACCCTGCGTTATGGGTCCACCACGGTGCTCAGCGGCGTGAACCTGAGCGTGCCGGCCGGCACCTTCCTGGGCATCACCGGCCCCACCGGCAGCGGCAAGACGGTGCTGGGCCAGCTGCTGACCCGGGCCATGGACCCCACGGCGGGCAGCGTCCGCATTGACGGCCACGACCTGCGCGCCCTGCCGCTGGCCACCCTGCGCGACGCGATCAGCGTGGTGCCGCAGGAACCTTTCCTGTTCAGCGATAGCATTGCCAACAACATTGGCTTTGGCATAGAGGCGCGCGACCTGCCCGAGGTGCCCACCGGGGTGAGCGTGGTGGGCGCGCCCCCGCCCGCCGACATTCCGCAGACCCCCGACCCCCTGAAAGTGCGAGAGGCGGCCCGGCTGGCCGGCCTGCTGGGCGACGTGGAGGACTTTCCCAGGGGCTTTGACACCATGCTGGGCGAGCGCGGCGTGACCCTGTCCGGCGGCCAGCGCCAGCGCACCGCCATTGCCCGCGCCATCGTGCGCGAGCCGCGCATTCTGATTCTGGACGACAGCCTCAGCGCCGTGGACACTGAGACCGAGCGCCGGATTCTGGACGGCCTGCGCGAGGTGAGCCAGGGCCGAACCGTCCTGCTGATTGCCCACCGCGTCTCGACCCTGCGCCACGCCGACCAGATCGTGGTGCTCGACGGCGGGCGCGTGGCCGAGCAGGGCAGCCACGAGGACCTGCTGGCCCAGAACGGCCACTACGCCCAGCTGGAACGGCTGCAGCGCCTGGCCAGCGACCTGGACGCCGACGATGAGGCGGTGGCCGACCCCGTGAGCGCCGCCGACCTGCTGGAACAGAAGGTGACCCGATGACCCGCCCTGAAACCGACGCTTTTCAAAAGGGCTTTGACGCCCAGCTGACCCGGCGCATCCTGCGCTACGTGCGCCCCTACCTGGGGCTGGTGGTGGGCGGCGTGCTGCTGGCGCTGCTGATCTCGCTGGCCTCGCCGCTGTTTGCGCTGATTCAGCGCCACGCCATTGACGCTTATCTCTCGCCGCTGGCGCAGGGACGGGCCGTCAGCCGCCAGGCGCTGCTGGACGGGCTGACCCTGACGGCCGTGGCGTACATGGCGCTGAAGGTGCTGGAATTCATTCTGCAGTACGGCTTTACGCTGGCGATTGGCTACCTGGGCCAGAACGTGCTGCGCGACATCCGCGCCGACGTGTTCAGCAAGCTGCAGCGCCTGCATCTGGCGTACTTTGACCAGAACCCGGTGGGCCGCCTGATCACCCGCGTGACCAGCGACGTGGACGCCATCAACCAGTTCATCACGGGCGGTCTCGTGAGCCTGATCCAGTCCAGCTTCATCATCGTGGTGTACGTGGTGATCATGCTGAGCGTGAACTGGCGCCTGGCGCTGATTTCCTTCTCAGTGCTGCCGGTGCTGTTCCTGACCACCAACTACTTCCGCACCAAGCTGCGCGACGCTTTCCGGGAAACCCGCACGCAGCAGGCCACGGTCAACAGCAAGCTCAACGAGAACATCACCGGCATGCTGACCGTGCAGCTGTTCGGCCGCCAGCGCCGCAGCGCGCTGGACTTCAACCTGAGTAACCGCGCGCTGCTGAGCGCCAACGAGAACTCGGTGAAGTGGTTTTCCCTGTTCATGCCGGTGGTGGCGGTGCTGGCGCAGGTGGCCGTGGCCCTGATTCTGTACTTCGCCGCGCGCCAGATTCTGGGCGCCGACGCCAGCGGCGCGGTGGCCGGCGCGATCACGGTGGGCACCCTGTTCGCCTTTGTGCAGCTCTCGCAGCAGCTGTTTCAGCCTATTCAGGATCTGGCCGACGTGTTCAACAACCTGCAGGCGGCGATGGCCAGCAGCGAACGCATTTTCGGCGTGCTGGACACCGAGGAAGCGATTACCGACAAGCCCGGCGCCCGGACGCTGCCCCACTTTGAGGGCCGGGTGGACTTCGAAGGCGTGTGGTTTGCCTACGACCAGAGCGTGAGCGCCGACACGCCCGACACCGACGACCGCTGGATTCTGCGCGGCATTGACCTGAACATTGCTCCCGGCGAGAGCGTGGCCCTGGTGGGCGCCACCGGTGCCGGCAAGACCAGCGTGACAGCCCTGGTGAGCCGCTTTTACGATGTGCAGCGCGGCGCCGTGAAGGTGGACGGTGTGGACGTGCGCGACCTGCAGCAGCATGATCTGCGCAAGCATGTGGGCGTGGTGCTGCAGGATGTCTTTCTGTTCGCCGGCACCATCGAGGGCAACCTGACCCTGAATAACCCGGAGATTCCCCACGAGCGCGTGGTGGAAGCCTGCCGCTACGTGGGCGTCCACGACTACATCCTGAGCCTGGAACACGGTTACCAGACCGAGGTGCGCGAGCGCGGCGCCACCCTGAGCACCGGGCAGAAGCAGCTGCTGGCCTTTGCCCGCGCCCTGATTCAGAACCCGGACATTCTGCTTGTGCTGGACGAGGCCACCGCCAACGTGGACACCGAGACCGAACTGCGCATTCAGGCCGCGCTGGAAAAGGTGATGCGCGGTCGCACCTCCATCATCATTGCCCACCGCCTGAGCACCATCGAGCACTGCGACCGCATCGTGGTGATGCGCAAGGGCCGCATTGTGGAGCAGGGCAGCCACCGCCAGCTGCTGGACAAGGGCGGGTACTACGCCCGGCTGCACCGCCTGCAGTACGCACAGGGGGACGCGGCAGACTGAGGGGAGTTGTGGGACGTGGGCTGTGGATTGTGGGCAAAACCCCAACAACCCACAGCCCAGCACCTACATCCCCTTATACGGACGGCCGTCCAATTCCGTCACATCCGGGAAGAAGGGGGATGTTCCCCGCCTTCGGCGCTGTTCCAGCCCAATTCCCGGAAATCCGCATCTTTTCCCTCTCCCTCCGGTCGAAAAAATTCCGTAACGAGTTACGGAATTTTTCGGAACCCGTATTACAGATACGCCAGCGCCCAGTCCCGCTGCCCATGCGCCACGCCGGCGCGCAGCAGGGCCAGGCCGTCGGGGGCACCGTCCTGGTGGTGCGGGGTGTCGCCCAGCAGGGCCTGAAAGTCGGGCAGGGGCAGGCGGGCCGGGTCGTGCAGGCGTCCCTGGACCACGCCGCCCTGCACGTCGTACACCGCGCCGTACACGTTGCCCTTGCGGGCGTCCAGGGACACGCCCTGGCGGCCCTCCCCGCGCACCAGGGCTTCGAGGGTGCTGACCCCCAGTACGGGCGCGCCCCACACCCGGCCCAGGCCCAGGGCGTAGCTGGCCCCCACCCGCACGCCGGTATACGAGCCGGGGCCGGTGCCAATCACGATCAGATCGGCGTGGAAGGGCAGGCCCACATCGTTCAACAGGGTGCGGGCGGCCCCGGGCAACAGCTCGGCGTGGGCGCGGCCCACCTCGCGCGACACGCTGAGTTCACCCTCTGGCCACACCAGGGCCAGCGTCAGCCAGGGGGTGGCCGTGTCCAGGGCCAGGGTGACAGAGGAGGAAGAGGCGGCCATCATCGCCCGGCATTGTACGGCTGGCCTCCTCCCTGTCACCCCTGCGGGAACGAAGGGGCACCCCTGAACAAAAGCGGCGCGGTGCTATGCTCGCAGCATCATGACGAACATCGCCAAAGGGCTTGAGGGCGTCCTCTTTACGGAAAGCAAACTCACGTTCATCAACGGCACGGAAGGCATTCTGACCCACCTGGGCATTCCCATTCAGGACTGGGCCGAGAACAGCACCTTTGAAGAACTCTCGCTGGCGCTGCTCAATGGCCAACTGCCCACCGCCGCCGAACTGGCGGCCTTCGACGCGGAACTGAAGGCCAACCGCGCCATTCCCGAGGCCCTGATGCGGGTGATTGAGGGGATGCCCAGAGGGATTCACCCCATGCAGGCGCTGCGCACCGCCGTGTCTTACCTGGGCCTGCTGGACCCCCAGGCTGAGGACACCAGCCCCGAAGGCCGTCGCGCCATCGCCACGCGCCTGATCGCGCAGTTCGCCACCATCATCGCGGCGATCAACCGCGCCCAGGACGGGCAGGCCATCGTGGCGCCGCGCATGGACCTGACCCACGCCGGCAACTACCTGTACATGCTGAGCGGCAAGGAGCCCACCGCCGAGCAGGCCCGGCTGTTCGACATTGCCCTGGTGCTGCACGTGGACCACGGCATGAACGCCAGCACCTTCACGGCCATTGCCACGGCCTCCACCCTCTCGGACATGTACTCGTGCATGACCAGCGCCATTGGCGCCCTGAAGGGCCCGCTGCACGGCGGCGCCAACGAGGCCGTGATGGACATGCTGGACGAGGTGGGCACCCCCGAGCAGGCCGAGGTGTACATCACGAAGAAGCTGGACAACAAAGAGAAGATCATGGGCGTGGGGCACCGCGTGTACAAGTACTTCGACCCCCGCTCGCGCGTGCTGCGCGACTACGCCGAGCACGTGGCCAACAAGGAAGGCAAGAGCAACTACTACCAGATTCTGGAAACCATCGAAAAGGTGGTCGTGGACCGCATTGGCGCCAAGGGCATCTACCCGAACGTGGATTTCTACAGCGGCACCGTGTACAGCGACCTGGGCATCAAGAAAGAGTTCTTCACGCCCATCTTCGCCCTGGCCCGTATCAGCGGCTGGTGCGCCAGCGTGATCGAGTACACCCGCGACAACCGCCTGCTGCGCCCCGACGCCGTGTACACCGGCGAACGTGACGCGAAGTACGTGAAACTGCAGGAGAGGGGTTGAGGGTTAAACGTTGATAGTTGAACGTTGATGGAGAAAGGCGGCCGGGGAGAACCGGGCCGCCTTTTCATTTGGTGCGGGGCCAGAACTGCGCTGCAGCGTGCCTCTGCGCTTTTTCTATCTCCCATCAACCACCACTGTCCTCACTCCACCGGCCAGACCTCCAACACCCCGCCGTCCACCGGCCCGTCAATCGTGAGGACCTCCAGTCGGCAGGGCAGGTCGTCGCGGCCACATTCGCGCAGCAGGTAGGTCAGGGCGGCGCGGTGCATCAGGGCCAGTTTGCGCGGGGTCACACTTTCGGCGGCGTGGCCGTGGGCCGCGTCGGCGCGGTGCCGCACCTCGGTAAAGACCAGGGTGCCGTCCGCTTCACGGGTGACCAGATCAATCTCGCCGCCCCTTATGCGGTAATTGCGCGCCAGCACGGCGCGCCCCAGCCCGGTCAGGTGCGCGGCGGCGCGGGCTTCGGCGTCGGCGCCCTTCATGGGATCAGACCAGCCACGCGGCCCAGCCGGTGAAGTCGGGCGCGCTCAGGGCGGCGCCTGCAGCCTGCAGGGCCTGGGCGGGGGCCGTGGTGGTCAGGGCCACCACCCGGCAACCGGCCCCGGCCGCGCTGCGCACGCCATTCACGGCGTCCTCGTGGGCCAGGCAGTCGGTGGGGGAGAGGCCCAGCCGGGCAGCCCCCAGCACGAAGGGCTCCGGGTGGGGCTTGCCGCGCGTGACGTCCTCGCCCAGCACGCGCACAGTGAAGCGGTGGCCCAGGCCCAGCGCCTCCATGCCGAAGGCGACGTTCACGGCGTCGGCGCTGGTGACCAGCGCAAAGGGAATCCCGCGCGCGTCCAGGGCGTCCAGGTAGGCGCTCAGGCCCGGCACTTCCCGCAGCGCCCCGGCGGCCAGGGCGCGGTAGCGGCCTTCCTTGGTGTCGTGGACCCGGCGCACCAGCGCCTCGTCCGGCACCTGTCCGGTCAGGCGCTCAATGATCTCGGGGTTGCGCCCGCCGTCCACCTTGGTGTCCAGTTCGTGGGCACCCAGGTGCAGGCCCAGCACCCCTGCGGCCACCTCCTGCCACGCCTGCCGGTGAAAGTGGTTGTTCAGGGTCAGCACCCCGTCCATGTCGAACAGCACGCCGCCCGGGCGCCAGGGCCAGCCGCTCACGCCTCTTCATCCCCGTCGGGGCCGTGGCCCAGGTCGCGCAGCAGGTCGCGGTACAGCTGCGCGGCGCGCACCCGCACCTCGTCCAGGGACGTGTCGTCCGGGGCGAAGTCGGCCGCCACCTCCAGCGCTCCAGCCAGCACGGCGCTGTAGATGGGCCAGCGGCCTCCATCTTCATCTGTGGCTGGCACTCCCCCGTCCAGGGCCTGCAGGGCGGCCTCGGCGGCCATGCGCTCGGCGTCTTTCTTGCTGCGGCCCTCGCCGCCGGGTCCCAGCGCCTCGCCGCCCACGCGCACTGTCACGCGGAAGGTGGGCTCGTGGGGCGGGCCCTGCGTGGTGACCTCGAAACTGGGGGTACCCAGCCCCAGGGCAATGGCGCGCGCAATCAGATCTCCCTTGGCGTTGACATTCATCCCCTTCAGCCTAGCGGCCCGCGCGGGGCAGCGCCGGCCGGGGGGGCAGAACGGCCGGGCCCTCACAGCAGCAGCCCGGTTTGCCCTGGGGTCAGAAGACCGCCCCAGCACGGCCGGTGGCGCCGCTGTCTGTGCCGCCCGGGAAGCATGTTCCCGGGCGGTTGGGGCGCCGCCATCAGCATGAAATGAGGCCCGGGGACGTGCGCGCCCTGGGCCTGTGCATTGAAGTTGGGTTCTAATGGTAGTCCGTTGACTCGGACATAATTTGCCGTTCTGAGCGGCATTTAGGCCACATAAAGTGGGAGTGGTCTACCTCGTCCAACCTGCTCCAGCAACAGGAAGAGTCGCCGAGGTGGTCGCTC
>NZ_PYSV01000041.1 GCF_003028415.1 Deinococcus arcticus | reverse complement strand
AACAGACCGCAATGCGCGGTCTGTGCGGGCGAATTGGCAGTTCTCGATATCGGCAGCACGGGACAAGCTCAAACGTCACTACCCCTTCGATGAATAGCCATCTTCATGCCTGTGGTCATCCACTAGGCGGCCCATGTTCCTGGGAACAAGTGGCGAAGTGGCCAATGACCATGAGACGATGACGCGGCAAACAAGCTCCACTTCAGCGACCTTCCTCTGCATCCAGTACGGTCTACGGCCCTTGGATGGTCTCATTCTCCGGGTCCTGTGCGAGGACTCCTGCAAGCCGCGCTTCGCCCGTAGGGTCCAGAGGCCGGCTGCCTTCGCGCCATGGCCAAAGCCGCCAGCCTTTCAGGCCCTTCATTTGAAGGGCTCCTCGGCCCTTGCCAGCGCCCGTGGCCCGGTTAACTGGGGTGGCCGCTATAGACGTCGCGCAGCTGCTGCGCAAATTCAGGCAAACGCAAGTCACTCGCCGCGCGGAACACGTCCTGCTGCACGGTGAAAGGGTCAAGCTCGCCGCTGAGCATAGACGCCATGAGGCCTTTGAGGTGATAGTCCCGCAGTTCACGGCCCACGAACATGCGCACCGTGGTCAGGGCGCGGGCCGCCTGCTCTTCATAGGGCAGCGCCCGGAACTCCGCCTGAACCTGATCCGTCAGCTCCAGGGCGTCCTCTACCGGCGGCGTCGGAGACGGCGCGGCGGGCGGATGCGCGACCAGCGAAGGCCCTGGGTTCGGTTGAGCACCCAGCACGGAGGCGTATTTTCCCTCCCTGTCTTTGATCACATCCACTAGGAAAGCCGAACGTCGTTTGGGCGTGTAGCCCCCCTTCAGGATGGTCTGAAAGGCCTCCATCCGGGTGGTGACATGCATGTCGCCGTAATCGAGCACCAGCTTGCGCGCAACAGGCAGGACGACCCCTTCCCGGCACAGGGCCTCAACGAGGGGCGAATCCGGAATCACCTGCAACGTGGGCTCCGGCGCTGGGGGGCTGAGTTGCACATCCCCGAACTCGTAGATGATGTCGGTGTTGGCGCGGGTGCCCTCATAGACCACCGACCTCAGGTAGCCCCGCGCAATCAGCTCTTCGTGGGCCCCGTCCAGGTTGCGCCGAATGCGGCCGGGCAGGGTCTCGACCAACTTGCATTCGCGCGCCCAGTCTTTGAGCCGCAGGCGCAGCGTGGTGACTGGTTCCCCCGGATGCACCGGGTCGTACCGCCGGGCATCCAGAATCCGGTAGAGGCTCCGGGTGAGGGCCCGGGACAGACTCTGCACGAAGGTCATGTCGAGTGGCTTGAGATACTGCGCCCGCAAGCTCTGCACGACGGGTTTGGCCAGGCGAATCTTCAGGACCGTGCCGGACCCGAAGGACAGGCCCAGCGCCGTCTCGGCGTCGATCTGCTCAATGATGTTGAACTTGACGGTGGTCCAGCGCTCAAAGCGCTTGTCGCGCCAGGACTCGCTCGCCGAGTAGGTGGCGCCTTTCAGGCGGTCCAGCGACTCCTGAAGGGCCTGATAGTACTGGCCACTGTCTGGGAACCCGGCCTTGATCAGCAGTTGGTAGGCCGTGGTGTTGACCTCCCCAGATTCCGGCGCGCCCTGCTCCAGGTACATCAGGTTCAAGGTGGTCGCGAAGTCCCCATCCAGCCCATGAGGCACCCCGCCGTACTCACTGGGGGAAATGCAGGTCAGACGGGCCGTCCGGCCGTCCACGGACCACTCCACATCCCACCGGGTATAGTCGGCCGGAATCCGCTCTTGCACACAGATGAGTCCAAGACGCGCGGAGTTCGCCTCATCGTAGCGGTCGATTTCGGCGGGGCGCCGAGGATTGACCTCTGCTTTCTTGCGGGGTCGGGGCATGCGGGTGTCCTCAGAGGCACTGTAGCGCATGAGCCTCGTTGTCTTGATGTTTGGTGTTTTGTTTTAAAGAAGGAAAAACTGATGAAACAACAACAACAAGCAATAAGGACAACCCGTGTTCCAGACAGCGTTTTTCAGCCCAACCAGCCGAGTAAATCGGGTGTTTACCTGTGGATAACCCCGGCAAACCGGCCGAGTCAATCGGGTAATCGACCGAGTGAATCGGGCCAAACGGAACGGAACCGGCCGAGTCAATCGGGCACAGGCCTGCTTCAGACCAGCCGAGTGAATCGGGTGTCACCTGTGGAAAACCCCAGCAACCGGCCGAGTGAATCGGGTCTGGGTTTTTGCCGACCGGCCAAGTGAATCGGGCTGGGCTTGTGGAAAACCCGGAAAACCAGCCGAGTAAATCGGGTGGGATCTTGAAGGCTGACCCGATTTACTCGGTTGGTCGCCAAGATGTGGAAGCAGCGCTGGAGCGGGCTGCAAACAAGCCGTGCTCAAAACCAGCCGAGTAAATCGGGCCTAGCGGTGCAGGTCATCCACGTCCTTGAATCAGGCAAGCTGAGGGCGCAGGAAAAGGGATACAGGTCTCCCCTGTGCAGGTCTCCTATCACGCCTGACCAAGTTCACTCACGTTCTGGAATGAGGCCATGAGCATAAATGACCTGTCCCGATATACGTCGCCAGCTGCTGCGCTTCCAGGACGGGCAGCAGCATGCAGTAGTTCAGGGTCAACACTGAGAAGCCACGCTCAAGCCGCGTTAGTGGTTGAGCAGTGGTAAGTCACGTCACGTCGAGAGTGACCACATCTGCCACCGTGATGTTCAGCACGTGGGCAACACGGACCAGTGTGCTGTAGCGCAGGTCGACTTTGCCAGTCTCGATCTTGTGCGGATAAGCGCGGTTGAGGCCCGCAAGGTGGGCGAACGTGTCCTGACTCCACCCGCGAGCTTCACGCAACTGGCGAATACGTTCTCCAAGGCGCCGGCGGCTGTTCAGCAGATCCGCGTCAAGCGGCAAGTCAGGCATTCCGTCAGCTTTCCGCTTTGTGCTCAAATGTTGTCGTTTTGTAAGATGTCACCTTATATGGTGATACGGGCTCGAGGAGACCCCTTTGCCCGCCTACGAGGAGACCCATGAAAAAATTGCCTTTCTTCCTGCTGTGCCTGACTGGCGTTGCCTCCGCCGCCCCTGCCAACTGTGACACCACGCTGATTTACGGCATGGTCAATCTCAACTATCAAGAGCAGGCGGTCTTCCCTAACGAGCCTAAACAGCGCTCTATCGCACTGGCCAGCTTGACCAAACCACTGGCCATCTGCGGCTTTACCATCACCAACAATGCCAAGGCCGGAATTTTGACGATTAAGGCGCCTTCCATAGAGGCTTTGGGACAGATTCTCAGCCGAAACGTGATTGGGTCCAACATCAACCAGTCGGTGATCCTGGCCACCGTCGACGGCACCCAAAGACCTATTGGCCTTTTCAATTTGGAGCTCAGCCGCCTCATTGGCAACAACGCGGCGGCACACTCCACCACCTACGACCACGGCAACCTGGCCGTTGCCGTGACCGCCAATGGCGGCAAACTGTTTCCCCTCCTGTACAACGGCACCACTCAGTTGGCCTGGTTGCCCGACCAGCTAACAACGCTCGATTTCTATGCGGCGTCAACGCACACGCTTGTCTGGCAGCGCCTCAATCTCAATTTCACAACCAAGACGTTGACGGTCTACAAAAAGGCCCGCATTCCAGGCAATTGACTGATGATTCGCAGGGCGCCCGGGGAAAAGCCTGGCTGCCCTGCGAGAGGTACAAGGCCAAGCTGTGCACCGGAGCCCCTCACTGGGCGGTGACTACTGGGCTCGATTTCACGGAGCTATCGCTTAGACCGGCAGAGCGGTTTGCTGAGGGGCACACGCATGACGTCTATTGAAGAGTCCTCACCACTCACGTCTTCGGGAGAACGTGCGCGCCTGTCGGGGGCTTTGCCTGCTGTGTTGCGGCTTCTCACCGTGTTCGAGCTTTCGGCGTCGGAGCAGAGCCGTCTATTGAAGATCGGTATCCAGAGAATTCACCGCGTCGCGGCGGGTCAAAGCCCACCGACCTTGACCGTAGATCAATTGTTGCGGGCCTCATTATTGACGGGGATTTGCTCGTCACTTGACGCCTCATATGGCGCGCGGGCAGGGGCGACGTGGTTACGGCAGCCAAACGCCCGGCTGCCATTCCAGGGCGCCTCTCCCCTGACCTACCTGCAGCACGCTGGCCTACCTGGTCTCTGGGCAACACGGCGTCTGTTGGACAGCGAGCAGAGTGTTCCAGCTGTGGTGACACCGGAAGCATGGGCGTTAGCCGCGACGTTGCCGCAGCCTGACATCAACTTGGAAGAATGACTGCTCCGGTGAAATGGTCTTCAGGTCTGATCAGGCTGAAGGAACTCGCTGACGTCGACGTTGAGCGCGTCGGCGAGGCGCTGCATGTGATCAAGCGTGAGATTGGCCTCGCCGCGTTCAATGGCACCGATGTAGGTCCGGTGGATCCCCGCGTGATCCCCAAGGTCTTCCTGCGACCAACGCGCTTGTTTGCGTAAGCGCCTTACGTGAGCGGCGAACCGCAGACGGGCGGCGCTGGGAGGCATCCGGTCACACTGCCTGACACTGGACCGTCAGTCTACACTCTAAACCTAGCAATTCGGTTCCTGAGACCGTACACTCGGGACATGATGCGCCTGCTACAGCACCACGTCATGACCCCAATCCCTCGGAAGGACTCGGTCAGGACCCCGAAAAAAGCGGTCGAACGAATTGTTTTGCAGCCCAATGTTGTCGATTCGCTGTTTCAGCAGTTGCACCTGCCAGCACGCGTGTGCGGCGGTCTGCTGTTCGGTCATCACGAGGGCCACGAACTGCACATTGTCCTGGCCAGCAGTGCCGGATCCCCGGAGTGGTACGCGCAACCCACGCGGTCCGTGCTCGCCGTGGACACCCGGTTCGCCCTGGGCTGGGCCGAGGCGGTGTCGGCCGTGTGGGGCGGTCATGTTGATTGGTGCGGGAACTGGACGATTCACCCCACCACCCAGTGGCCCAGTGACAAATGGGCGCGAGAACAGTTTGCAACCGGGCACCAGCAGGGGCTGTTCGACGAGTTTCATCTGTTACTGCTGGCGGGATGGCGCGACGGCTCAGCAGAATTCCTCGCCTACCTGGAGGATCATAACGGGAACCCGGCCACCGTCCCTGTCAGTCTAGGTGCGGGCAGCCCCGCAAGCCTTCCTGCACCATTCACACCGTGAACCACAGACCACGTGACCACTAGCACTACTTAAACACGAACGTCTGCCCCACACACCGCTGAAAGACCACCCAGCGCCTGAGAACGCAGCGGCGTTTCGGAACCGGCCTGAGTGCCAGAATCTCCATAGGGTATGGGTTTGGAGAGACGGTAAGCCGTAAAAAAGATGTCATCCAACACACTGGTCGAGAACGTGATGGCGTTCTCTGTCACCACCGCCACTTGATCCTTTCGCCAAATTCTGATCAGCAAGGATGGACTGTCTTCATCGGCTGCTGCATCCTCTGCGCCATGGAGATCGAATATCTCCTGAAGCTTGACTGGCATTAAGTAGCTCGCGGATGTATTTTAGATAAATCGAGCACCGAGGGCAGTTAAAGCGGCGCCGAGGGCGTCGCGCAGCTGAGCAACAGAGTCATAGCAGCGCCTGGGCATCAAAAAGCCCTTGAGTTGTCGCCAGACGGTCTCGATGTGATTCAACATTGGCGCGTAGGGCGGCAGATACCGGCGATACAGTCCCTGAGCCTCCCACTGTGGGATCTTCCCGCGCAGGGCCGCGCCCTTGTGAAAGGGCGCATTGTCCAACACCACCACGGTCAACCGCTGGGGCTCACAGGTCCGTGCCACGGTATCGAGGAAGGCCATGACCTGTTCGCCCGTGCAGTTTCCGTTCAATTCGCGCACGTCCAGGCGGGTCTCGGCCCCGTCAAACGTGAAACAGCCCATGAGGTTGATGCGTCCACTTGATCCCCATCGCGTGGGGATCTCGAACTGACACCCCGAGCCCCGAGGCGTCCACGTCGAACCAATCGAGAGCATCAACCCCAGGCCCGTCTGATCCAGAAAACTCAACCGGAGTTTGCCATCCAGTGCCCCCTTTTCAGCGTCTCGATGGACGCGGCGTGTTCCCGTTGCAGGGTTGGGTCGAGCGTTTTGGCGGGCGAGTACCTCGCCCGCTTCCAGGTGTAACCCAGGCGGTGCAGATGCTGGGCCATGGTTCTTGGACTGATCGTCACCTGAAACTGCTGTGCGACGGCCTCGCAGAGCAGTGCGGCCGTCCAGAAGCGGTCTTCTCGCAGTTTCTCGTGGAGGAACGGCTCGATCACAGCGGTGACCAGCGGCGGTTTGCCTGGGGCTTGCCCATCGGCAAGCCCCGCGAGGCCCTGCTGCTCAAAACGCGTCAGATCGTTGTGCACCGCTTGCGGATTCCGATCAAAGTGCTGCGCGAGCTGCGTGACCGTCCAGCCGGCGCGGTGCAACCGAAGCAGGGTCGCCCGAAAGCGCACTTTCGGATGCACGTGGACATTGAATTCCAGCGCACGGAGCTGCTGGTCAGCAGCTTCGCTGATCTCGATTCGTCGCGTAGGGCGGCCCATGCCCGAATCCTACTTCTTATCCACCAGCTACTTAGGTACTCTCTGGCGTACGAACCCGTCGGCACACTGATGGAAAACGCGCCTTTGCCAGACACCAACGCTTCAGACGCCTGAACGCGGTACAGCGGAATGACGTTGGGCGAATACTCCGCGTCCAGGGGCACAGGCAGATCAGCGGCACTGACCCGGCTGACTGTAATTTGCGCGGTGGTCGCACTGGCGTCTCGCCATTTCGTGGGAGTGGTGACCTTCACCCCTTCGGGCGTCGTGATGGTCTCGCCCGGACGCACACTGTAGGTTCGGGTAAGAGGCGTGCCGTCATCGGCCCGCAGACCCAAGTGGCGCTCATCGGTCACACAGTGCCAGGACGCCGTCATGGTGACCGTCCAATCTGAGACCGTGGGGGGATGGACGGTGCAAGTGAATGGGACCAAGGCCACCTGGGGCTGCGCACAAGGCACCGTCAGATTTCGGGCTGCATCTACCCGCATGGCCCCAAGATCCAGCTGCCAGGCGCCCGCCAGACCCAAGAGGCTCAGGCCAGTCAGGCTGATGCGCGTGATGAATCTCAAGGTCATCGAGCATTGACTGTACGTGGGAAATGGGCCGAAGTGTGCCAATCTGCCTGTCGCAATCGGCGAGGGTTATGCGGCGCTGCGTCTTGGGGGCGTGCAAACAAGGATGAGCACGCCTTCAAGACGTTATTGAAGCTCGGATGACGCGCTGAGGCTGTGGAACCACAGGTTGTACCACTGGGCTTGTTCTTCGACCGTACTCCCCATTTTGTCTACAGGCTCAAAGAGGTCGACGAGGTCCGCTGTTTTCGCAGGTTGGCCCAAGGCGAGCCGATAAGCGACACGTGCGCCCATGGAGAGCGCCATCGGGGACGGATAGACCCCAAGCATGGCGCCTTGAACGCACAACAGCAGACCGTCGTGCTCCAACTTGCGGCGCACCACGCAGAGTGTTTCAAAGAAACCACTGTCCTGCCCCTCGTAGACGCGCAACGACGTGGCCACCCGAACACGAATCAGACCCTGCGCCTCATCCTCAAGCACGGACATCTCAGCGATCTGTTCCGGCTGTCCATCGTGGTGAAGTCGAACGGTGTAGACCTCCAGCATCGTGATCAACCGTACCCGATTCCCCTTGAGCAGTACGGGCACCACAGGACAGGGCACGTCAGTTGGCGTACTTGTGGCAAGGTTGGTCGCCAGCCCTCAGGGTCAACGGTTACCGTGACCAATCGAAGGGCTTGCAGATAGAGCATCGCGGTCAAGCAGAGCAGTGTGTGATGGTGCAACCCTCGCCATGAACGGCCTTCAAAGTGATCAAGCCCCAGCTCTTCTTTGAGTTGCTGATGGACCTGCTCGCAGGACCACCGAGCCTTGATGTCGCGGATCAACTCGATTTTTGACGTGTTGGCTGGATGATTGGTGAGGTAGTACTTCCGCTCCCCACTGGGCCGACGTTCGCCAACGACCCAGGCTTCGTCACCGGGCAAGTGGGACCCGTCATGAAGTGCCCCACCGTCGGCAACCCGGACGCGCATGACCGCAAAGCGTGCGTGCAGCGGTCCTTTGGTGCCCTTGCGCCAGGTGCGTGAAACCCATTTGTGCGGCGGCAGGTCATGCAACACCTGAGCCACGCTTTTGCGTGGCTCGTCGGGAACGGGGACCAGGAGTCGACCCGTATTGGATCTCCGCTCCGTCAGCATCCCGACCTTCGTGGAGTACACCTTTTGCGTGCCTGGGACACCGACCGCCCAGGTCAGCCCCCGCGCCGTGAGTGCTCCACGAAACTCGGCGCTGTTTCCATAGCCAGCATCTGCCACGACGACTTTGAAGGTGACGCCGTGCTGCCGAACTCGGTCGATCTCCTGCAGGGCTAACTCCTTCTTGGTCAGAAACAGCCGGTGTCCCTGTGGGACACCGGCGGCAACACATCGTTCTGGGTCATCCGTCCATGCCTGGGGCAGGAACAACCGCAGCGCCAAAGGAACGGGGAGATCGTTCTTCGCTAAGGTCAAGGAAACCAACACCCGACAGTTGGCGACCTTGCCCAGCACACCGCAATACTGCCTCGCGATCCCGACACTGCCGGTGCCTTGCTTCGGGAACGCGGTGTCATCCACGATCAACACGGCACCCCGGCCCCCGACCAATCGCTGCGCCTGACGCGCGAGGACGGCCCCCATCTGGTCATCCTGCCAGGGACTCACCGTCACAAAATGGTGCAGCTGCGCGTACTGGCCAGGGGCAACGTGTTCGGCGAGTGGTTGCAGACTTTTGCGTTCCAGCGGGGCCATCAAGCCGCGCAGGTAAATGGGACACCACTTTCGGCGGCGAGCGTGTCCCAGCACGCGCTGAAAGGGACGCAGGAAGCGCCGCAGGGACAAGGCATGGTCCTGAGCAGAAATCATGCGTCAGCCTGACAGACACGCATGAATGCCGTCCAGGAAGCCAAAACCTGTGTTTAAGTCGTGCTAGTGGATGACCACAGGCTTGGCTTGATCTAAGCTGAGGGATGGGGCGACAGAAACAGTTTGTGGTGGCGTTAACGGCACACGAGCGGCAGGAACTGACGGACATGACTCGCAAAGGCGTCCACAG
>NZ_PYSV01000040.1 GCF_003028415.1 Deinococcus arcticus | reverse complement strand
CGATGTCCAGCTTGAACTCGCGGCGGTGGGTGCGTCCGGGCATAGGGACTCCTTCGGTGCCGTCAGCCTACGGGCTGACGGGGGCGAAGTGCCTTGCCTCCTGGTCCGCTCCTGGGGGGTCACTCCAGGGACTTGCTGCGCCTGGTGGCACGCGGTCTCGCCAACAAGGAAATTGCCCGTGAGTTGGGAATTGCCAATCAGACCGTACAAAACGGCCTGACACGCGTGTTTCAGAAGCTGGGCGTGAGTAGCCGTAACGAAGCGATTCTGTATTACTGGGACATCGCCAACAAGCCACCTATACAATGACGACCATGCTGCGTAAGATGATCTGTGCCCTTGCCATTCTGGCTGCCAGTGTTGCGGGCGCTGGTGGCAGAGACGTGCCACTCCCCTCACGTCTCTTGCCAGACCAGGAACTCGGGCAGGCACTGTGCATCCGCAACCTTCAGGGCTTCCGCACGGTGCCCGCGGGAGTCCCGGTCACTTATTCCAGGAACATCAACAACTCCGGCCATGTCGGTCAGTCGTATTTCTGGGTAGGCACGGCGCGCTTTCAACAGGGCGGGCAGGTCAGGACCGTGCGGTTTACTTGCACCGTGACGAATGGCAAGGCAGCCGTGACGCTCCGCTAAAAGCCGGGAAGCGCCACGGGAAAGGAGAGGGCTTCATTGGCCCTCTCCTTTCCCATGGGTTACGTCAGTTGGGCGATCAGCGGTACGTTCTGGATGACCATGCCTTGCCGCTGATACTGAGGCGTGCGGTTGACCAGGGCACCCAGGGAGCCTTGCGTGGTGGCATTCCAGTCAAGCCACACGCCGCCACGCTGCACCTTCACGTTGCGGAACGTCACTTGCGGGTGCCGGGGCGTATAGCCGCTGGATGACGTGGCACTGTTGTCCTCCCCGCCGATCAGCATCTTGCCGGAGTAGGTTGGGGACGCCACGGCGGCCGTGCGAGAGAACGTGATGCGCCCGTCCTGTACAGTCGCGTCCGCTTCCGTGCCCCGGTTGACGATCTTGACGAAGACCTCACTGGTAGGGCTCACAATCTGGTTCTGCTGACCAAATTTGGCGTGATTGGCGAAGTAGCGCCAGACTGGGCCGTTTCCATCGCCCTTATCTGCGTAGCTGAGGCCAACTTCGTAATAGTCGTCCAAAGCAAGAAAGAAGTTGACGAAATCATACGTGCTCAGACCCGTAGGCGTTGCTGGGACGCTAATGTATCCCTGTATGCCCGTGAAGTTCGACTCTGCCGTGTATACCTTCACAAATTCCTGAAGAGCCATGCTGTACCTCCCGAACCAAATTTGAAGTGATCACTTCTGGAGTAAGCATGGTGTATACAAGTCTTATTTTAAACTCTGAAATCTACCTCATTGCTACAAGAAATCTACAGGTAGAAAAGTTTTTAAAGTAAAACTTTTCTACCCGGCATAGGAAAGATCTGTGGTGCATTTTTGTTGACTGGTTTGGATGGGAAAGCAGAGATGTACTGGTATATTCGGATAGGCATACTGGTAGAAAACGTTCTTTCTCTCAAACGGATGGATCCGCATACTGATTGCAGAAGTGGCCACTTCAATTCAGAACCACCAGGAGTGCAGATATGCCAGCCATTCGTATCCCCCGCAGCAACTTCAAAGTCCGTTTCTCTGGTGACGCCAGCGGTGCTGGTCGTCGCAATGTCCCGACGTTCGTAAGGGGCGACGCCAATGCCATCGCCGGGTCCAACTTCATGTTCTTCGATCTCTCTACTGGAGAGCTGACTGGGCTGTTCGTACTCGATGGCGACAGGAAGCATGGCGTAACTGGGAAAAACATCGACGTGATCAGCCTTAACGGCAACGGTGCAGTGGTTTTTCACGACGAGAACAGTGCCTACTCGCAGTCGTCCAGCCTGATCTGGAGTATGGCCGCTGGACCAATCATCGTGCGAGGTGGTAATTTCACTGATGCCACCTGGGGGAAGTACAGCGTGGATCAGCTTGGTCCCACCGTCAACCGTCAGCGCATCTGCCTGGGCCTGCACAGCAGCGGCGACTATATCCTTGCCTACCGCGCCTCGATCAACCTTACGGACTTGGCCGGGTACATGAAGTCGCTGGGTTGCACGGACGCGATCGCCGGGGATGGCGGCGGCTCTGCGCAGTTGTACCTGGAAGACCGCAACACCCTGTTCGGCAGTGATGCCCGTTCGGTACACGTCATTCCGGTCGCGCTGACCAGCTACAGCTACATCAGCAGCATTGCCTGATTCTCTCTGGTTCCACGGTTGCGCCTGTGCCCTCAAAGGGCACAGGCGCGACTCTCATTACCATGCTAAACACTGCTTTCATGTCCCCCGTTCACCGCCGTTGGCTCACCGCCAGCCTGCTCAACTCTTTGGTGGCGCTACCCGTTCACGCACAAAGCGGTGACGCAGCTGCACGTACCCTGAGCTTCGACAGCCTCATGTACGCGATGTTTGCCAGCCCCTACCCGGACTTGAGCCGGAACTTCACTACGGGCACGCCCCAGGCCGCAAGCAACCTGCTGCGCTTGCGGCTCCCGCCCCCAGCACCAAGCGGCTACAAACTGCTGGGTACCTGGACGACCACACAGGCACTTGTCGAGCGGGCGGTCCGCCAGGACGACACCCGCTCCCCAGCCGCCCTGCTGCTGTACACTCGTTCCACTCCTCGACCACCGGCCAGCGCTGAACAGGGCACGGCCATTGCGATTCTCGTAGGGCGATGGTCGGGTACACCTGCCGCCCTTGCCTCTTACGAAGGGCAACTTGACCGTGCGTCCTTCAACCGCCGCTCCTGGGCAACGGGAACAATTTTCAGCTCTTGCAACGCTGTGAACATCGTCGTGGAGGATTACCCGCTGCTTCGGCGCGCTGTGCATCGCTCCTGCGAAGCGCAGTACCGAACGCAAGACACTTTCCTTAAAGTCAATGTGGTGAATCTGGACGAGCAACGGGCCGTGATGGAATTGCAGCGCGCCGCAGCCGCCTTCGGACTTGTCGGCGGAAAGTAAATTAGAAGGGGCATCCTCAATCCCTGACAAACGCCGTTTGGGGCTGAGAAGCTACGGACGACGTTCTGCCGCTTATCTCGGTTGGCACATTGACCACCACGTCCTCTGCATTCTGAGGAGGACGGCTTGTCTAAGAACGTCTCGTCATCGAGCAAAAGCATTCCTCGTCACCCGAAAGCTAGAAACGGCCCCCTCAGACGCTCCCCAGCCAGGCTCAGCCAAGCCCCAAACGGGGTCCTACGATTGCAACAACAAATCGGGCACACTAAGTGCCGAATTGCACTCTGGCATCGGTACTTCCTCCGCTGTGAGGTGAGGTGTACGCTGCGGTTGCCCTACAACACGCACCCACGGCGGCTGGCCCTCCCGTGGAAGTACCGTCACTGCCGATTCCCGGCACTTTTTCAGGGAGGCTCCATGCAGCAGCGCTGGACCATCGACGAACTCATCGACACCTGGACGCTGCTGCCCACCGAGACCGACCTGCTGCGGAACAAGACCGGCCCCACCCGCTTGGGCTTCGCCGTCATGCTCAAGGCCTTCCAGCACGAGGGCCGTTTCCCCTACAACACCCATGAGGTGCCCGAAGCCGTCGTCGAGTACGTCGCCCGGCAGGTCGGCGTGGCGACCGACGAGTACCGGGACTTCAACTGGCGCAGCCGCAACAGCAGCTACCAGCGTCAGGACATCCGGGCGTTCTGTGGGTTCCGCGAGTTCACCACCGAGGATGCGGGCACGCTGACGGACTGGCTGAGCCAGTCCGTTGTTCCGCACGAGACCCGCTCCGGGGCTGTGACCGAAGCTGCTCTGCGCTGGCTCCGCGAAAACGGGATCGAGCCCCCCAGCCCCGGGCGGCTCCAGCGGTTCGTGGACGCGGCGGAACGGCACTATGACCTGCGCCTGTGCCAGACCATCCACAACCGCTTGAGTACCGAACACCGGGCAGGGCTGGAGGCGCTGCTGAGGCCGACGGCGCTGGAGGAAGACCAGCCGGAAGACCACGAGGGCCAAGGCCCTCGTAGTTCAGCCCTGCAAAACCTGCGGACCAACTCGGAGAAACGCGGCGTGGAGAGCGTGGAAGAGCAGATCGAGAAGCTCCGCCTGCTCCGTCGGTTGCAGCTCCCCCAGGCCCTCTTCGCGGACGTGGCCCCCCACGTCCTGACCCGTTACCGCGAGCGGGCCTCCAATGAGTCCCCCAGCCACTTTCGTGCCCAGACCCCGTCCGTGCGTCTCACGCTGCTCGCGGCCTTCTGCGTCGCCCGCATGACAGAACTGACCGACGCCCTGGTCACGCATCTGGTGGACATGGTCCACCACATCAACGTTAAGGCCGAGCGGCGGGTGGAGCGGAACTTCGTGGCCGAGTTCCGGCGGGTCCACAACAAGGACCGCATTCTGGAGCGGTTGCTGGAGGCCGCACTGGGCAATCCCGACGGCACAGTGCGCGAGGTGCTGTTCCCCGTCGTGGACGAGCAGACCCTGCGTGATCTGTTACGCGAGTACAAGGAGAAGGGAGGCTTCCGGCAGCAGGTCCACACCATCGTGCGCGGCACCTACCGCAGCCACTACCGCCGGATGATCCCCTGGCTGCTCACCGAGCTGTCGTTCCGGTCCAACAATCACCGGCATCAGCCGGTGATTGACGCCCTGGGCCTGCTGGGGCGATATGTGGACAGCAACGCGAGAATCTATCCGTACGAGGAACACATCCCGGTCGGTGGCGTGATCGACCGGAACATCCGTGACCTGATTCTCGAACGGGGGCCGGATGGTGGAATGCGGGTCAACCGCGTGAATTACGAGCTGTGCGTCCTGTCCGCGCTGCGGGACGCTTTGCGGTCCCGCGAAATCTGGGTGATCGGGGCCGACAAGTACCGCGACCCCGACAAGGACCTGCCCCAGGACTTCGAAGCCAGGAAAGAAAGCTACTTCCAGGCGCTCAGACAGCCGCAGGAGGTGGATACCTTCGTGCAGGGTCTGGAGCAGCAGCTCAAGGACGCCCTGGTGATGCTGCACGACGGCCTGCCGAAGAATCCCGGCGTGCGGGTGGTCGCGCGGGACGGGGGCCGCTTCGTGGTCACGCCCCTGACCCGGCAGCCGGACCCGCCCTTCTACGACACGGTGAAGGGTGAGGTGGGGCGGCAGTTCTGGAACACCCAGTTGCTCGATGTCCTGGTCGAGGTGGACCGGCGTGCGGGGATTACCCCGCACTTCAAGAGCTTCATGACGCGCGAGAACATGCCCCGTGACCAGCTCCAGCAGCGCTTGCTGCTGTGCCTGTACGGCCTGGGGACGAACACAGGACTGAAGCGGGTGGCCGCCGGGCAGGACGGGGTCGGGTACTCGGATCTGAAGTACGTCCGGCGGCACTACATCCACCGTGACGCGCTGCGGGCGGCGAACGCCGCAGTCGTGAACGCCACGCTGGCCGCGCGCCGCCCGGACATCTGGGGCGAGGGGACCACCAGTTGCGCCAGTGATGCCAAGAAATACGCCGCCTGGGACGGGAACCTGCGGACGCAGCGGTCCATCCGGTACGGCGGGGATGGGGTGATGATCTACTGGCACGTCGAGAGACGTGCCAGTAGCATCTACTCCAGCATGAAGTCCTGCTCCTCTTCAGAAGTGGCGGCCATGATCGAGGGGGTCCTGCGCCACTGCACCTCGCTGTCTGTCGAGAAGAACTATGTAGACACCCACGGGCAGAGCGAGCCGGGCTTCGCCTTCACCCACCTGCTGGGGTTCAAACTGATGCCCCGTCTGGCGGACATCGCCCATCAGCGGCTGTACCTGCCGAATATGGCGTTCGCGGCTCAGGTGCCGAACTTGGCCGCTGTGCAGGCACAGCGGTCGATCCGCTGGGACCTCATCCGGCAGCAGTACGAGCCGATGGTCAAGTACGCGACGGCACTGCGTCTGGGGCTGGCCGACCCCGAGGCCATCCTGCAACGCTTCACCCGGGCCAACGCCCAGCACCCGACCTACGCAGCCCTGTGCGAACTGGGGAAGGTGCTGCGGACCATCTTCGTCTGCGAGTACCTGCACCGGGAGGAGGTGCGCCGGGAGATTCACGAGGGGCTGAACGTCATTGAAACTTGGAATGGCACGACCAACTTCATCTTCTTCGGCAAGGGCGGGGAGATCAGCACCAACAACCTCGAAGCGCAGGAAATCTCCATGCTGGCGCTGCAACTGCTGCAAAACAGCCTGGTGTACGTCAACACCCTGATGATCCAGCGAGTGCTGGGCAGCGAGACGTGGCGGCAGCGGATGACCGCCGAGGACTGGCGTGCCCTGTCGCCCCTGATGCACCACCACATCAACCCATACGGGGAGTTCAAACTGGACCTGACTCGCAGGCTCAAGCTGGAGGTCGAGGTGGACGCATGACACAGACGCGGCGCACCGGGGCGAAGAAGAAAGCGCGTGAACTGGCGAAACTGCTGCGGGCTGAGCGGCCAGACTACGCCTACCTCAAGGAGGTGTTCCGTCACCTGCGGACCGAACTGGAAGTGGAGGTGCCGGGACCATCGCGCCGCCTGCCGTGGGTGCCGACCGAGCAGCAGGTGCGGGCGTTCTACGAGGCGGTGTGGCGCACGCGCCGCACCGCTGACCTCGTGCTGATCAAGACCTTCCTGTACACCGGTGTACGCGTGTCCGAACTGGTGATGATGCGCCTCGCGGACGTGGACCTGGACGCCTGCCAGATCCGGGTAAACCTGGGGAAGGGGAGCAAGGACCGGGTGGTGCCGTTCCCAGCACCCTTCAAGGAGACGCTGGCGCTTCATATCGGCCAGAGACGACAACAGGGAGGAATCTACCTGTTCGAGTCCTCGTGGAAGCGCCGGTACAGCGACCGGGGCGTGCGGCGAATGTTTGAGCGCTACACGGCTCTGGCGAACATTGATCGCAGCCTGTCGCCGCACAAGCTGCGGCACTTCCTGCTGACCTGGCTCAAGAAACAGGGCCTCGACGACGCGCTGATTCAGCCGTACAGCGGCCATGCTTCCCGGCAGTCGTTAGAAATCTACTCGCGGCTGGCGCTGGGCGAGGCCCAGCGCGAGTACGACCGGGTGATCGGGCGCTTCCCGGTGTAGCTCGGGAAAGCCTTCACTTTGCGCTTGGTAGCAGCTTCCTTAAACCACCCCCACCCACGGAAGCGTCCCCTTCGGCCCCCTGTTGACCTGAACAGCAGCAGAGGCCAGAGGAGTCTTCCCCTGGCCTCTGCTGCCGGTGCGGACTGCAGGCGACCCGTTGTGCCGACCACACTGGGGGTGGCGTGGCCGTCGGGCGTTCACCTCACCTGTACACTGAAGAAGCCTGACACGGGTCAGGCTTTCATGCAGCGGCGCCCATTGGGGGCGCCGTTTGTCCTGTTTACTTGGGCTCGTTGAGAATCACGATACGGCCTTCTGGCTCAGCGTCCACCGCAGGCTGCCCCTGCAGGTAACGCACCAGGATGTCCACGTCCAGCGTCCCCGTGTCCAGGCGGGGCGCACCCTGAAACATCGTGAACCCGTCCCCTCCACCCGCCGTGAAGTTGTTCATGGCCACCTTGTAGGCTTGGGCGTCGACGAGCGGCTGGCCGTTCAAGGTCACGGCCGTCACGCGGCTGCCCGCTGGGCGCCCCAGGTCAAAGGTGTAACTCACGCCGCGGCTGACATGCAGGAACTGCCCCTTGTTCTCACTCCAGGTGGCCACGCCGTGTTCCAGTGCCGCCTTGATCTGGGTCCCCGTCAGGGTCAGAACCGTCAGGGTGTTGCCGAATGGCTGCACCGTGATGGCCTCGTCAAAGGTAATCGGGCCAGCGTTGATGCTGGCCCGCACGCCACCGCCATTCACGAACGCGAGTTGTGCGCCAGCATTCTGCGCGGCGGCCAGCGCGGCGTCGGCCAGCACGTTCGCCATGGTGCTCTCGCGCCGGCGCACGATCTCCCGGTTGCCGTTCAGGCCGCGCGTGGTTTGCCCGATCACCCGTTGGCGCAGGTTCGCAATCGGCACGGTCAGCGTCTCCACCATGCGCTTGGCGGTGGGGTCTTCAGCGATGTCAGCGGTGACGGGCACGGGGTTCCCCTCCCAGCTTTCGACCGCACCGCTGTCATTGAAGGTCACTTTCAGGCGCCCCAGCACTTTGCCCCACTCCCACGCTGCCACCAGCAGGGTCCGGTTGCCGTCCGGGTTCGGCAGAATGGTTGGGTACGGCCCCTCGCTGGCCGGGAAGTCCTTGTTGGTGAAGGTGCCCAGCAGGGTGTGCGAGTGCCCACCAACAATCACGTCAATGCCGGAGACGGTCCGCGCCACCTCCTGCTCCAGGGTGTACCCCAGGTGCGAGACCAGAAAGATCTTGTTGACGCCCTGGGCCTGCAGTGCGCTGACACTGTTGCGCAGGCTCGCCATCAATTCGAGCATTTTCACGTTCGGGCCAGGCGAACTGATCTGCGGCAGGTCCGGCGTCACGGCGCCGATCACGCCCACCTGCTGCCCGCCGACGGTCATCACGGCATAGGGTCTAATCCGGTCTTTGAGCAGGGGCTCGGCCGTGACGTCCAGGTTCGCGGCCAGCAGCGGAAAGGTGGCCCGCTCCGCGAACTTGGCCAGCGCCTCTGGACCATCGTCGAACTCATGGTTGCCCACCGCCATGGCGTCGTAGCCCATCAGGTTCATGAACAGAACGTCGGCCAGACCCTTGTACACGTTGTAGAACAGTGTGCCCTGGAAGGTGTCGCCGCCCGACAGGACCAGGGGGTTTGGGTCCTGTGCGCTGAACTGCTTCACCAGTGTGGCCTGCCGGGCGTAACCGCCGTACAGGTTGTCGCCGATCTTGGTGGGCTCCAGGCGCCCGTGCAGGTCGTCGGTGTGCAGCACGGTCACCGTCAGCGGCGCGGCGTAGGCGCTGCTCAGGAGGGCTGTGGTCAACAGGGCCAGTGAGAAGCGGGTCATGGGCCACCAGTATAAGAATCTGGCGTCAGGCGCTGTGCACCGCGACCTGCTCGGCGGCCCACATGCCAATTCAAAGGGCGAACAGCGTATTGGCAGTGGCCCAGTCCAGCACTCCTGGTGGCCCTCCCGGGGTGGCTGGTCATGATCCAGCGCGCAGGCGGAGGGCCAGTTGATGCACCTGTCGTCCGTCCAGAGACGTGGGATGGACAAGGCACATCGCGCCTTGTCGCTTGGCGCAATGGCCTGGCCCTCTGACGTCAACCGTCGCTCCTCTCGCGTAAACCACGTCCACTGCGTCGCGCTCAGTCCTATGCTGACGCTGTGTCCCGTTTCAACCATGTCCCGCAAGTGGAGAGGTACGCGGTCTCTGCCGGGCTGCACACCAAAACATTGACGTTCATCAGACCACAGGGAGTGTGTCCCTCCATCTTCAATGAGCGGTCCCTGGACGTTTTTCGTCCACTGTCGGTCAGCCTGGGTAAAAGCACCGTTGACGTGCTGATCTGGTTGGACTGGGACATCATCTTTGCCTACACCACCTACTTCACGGGTGCCATTCAACATGACCATTTCATGCAACTGGCGGCTGATGTCGTTCAGTCGGGTCTGGCCGTCGTCTCGCATTACTCCGAAGGCTTTCTCATCTGGAACTCTCAGTCCATTCACGCTGAGCCCTTCGACATCCATCGGGAGCCATTCGTCAGGCCGCGCACGGCCGCGTTCACGTTTCCCGAGGGGCTGGGGCCCTATCAAATGCAGTCTGCCCTCCACGCCGCACAGATGAGGTTTTTCGAGCATCATTACGTGAGTCCAATGGTGGCGAAGGAGCTGCTCTATTTCAGGGCGTTCCTGGAGCCTTGTGAGCTCAAGACGGCGGGCAAGCACATCAGGCTTTACCCGTCCCTGACCGTTCACCAGAACGGGGTCTTCCAGATGCATTTCCGCCTGATGTCAAATGGAAATCTGATCTCGACTCGGGAATTGATCGACGACTTCCTGAATTCGCCCATGTCAGTGGCCACGGATATCCTCGTGCCTCCAGCCCTGATGAAGTTAGATGGGCGGAAGTTGATCTTCGAAGATGAGTATTACGAGAGCAGGCGCTCAGCGCTGCGCCAGTGGCAAAGGCTTGAAAACCTGATTGCCCGCTCCGTCAACCGAGTAGAGGGTGGCCCCGATTCATTCGACCACGATTTGATTTCGCTTGATCCAGAAGGCAAGGGGGAGGGGGCGCCAATGTCATTGACGACCGTCACCACCATGCTCAGCAATGCGCTGACGACACTCCTCAATCAGCCCAGGATAGGGTGGCGCTATCGGCTTCTTGGGCCAAAAAAAGCGCGCTACGAACAGGGTGAATTCTGGCGCGGCACCCCGAACGTGTACCTGCTCTCCATGCGCAATCATCCCCCGACCGCCTCGGACATTCACAGCAGATACGCCGCAGAACTGGGGCACATCATGAGCCGCTCCAAGGACATTCCTGGCCCTCAGGCGCAGAAACATCTGGGTGAGTCGTTGCGATCAGCGGAGGATTATCTGAGCTATACCGGTCAGGCCCTCAACCTGTTCGTGTACTCCCGCTCAGGACGTGATGGATATGAAGGAGATGACCCGAACGCCAACGAACTGATTTATGCGCTTCAATCACATGTGGATTTGGTGGATTTCATCAATGGCAGTCTGTGGCAATGTGAGGAGCGCGCTCTCCTTCACGCCCACCTCAGTACCCGACACTTTCCGGCAGGGCTTGAAAAATTTCGGCTGACACGCGAGAACAGGACGCGTCACCCGATGTCCTCGCCAAGCTGACGCGCTGCTTCACCGCGCATTTTCCAGAGTTCCGC
>NZ_PYSV01000039.1 GCF_003028415.1 Deinococcus arcticus | reverse complement strand
CCACTGCAACTGGCGCCGTTCAGGGTGCAGGTGTTCACCCCACTGAGCTGCCCGCTGCCGTCATAGCCGATGGTGACACTGCCGCCCGCCGGAATGGTGGCCCCGCCCCAGCTGTTGGGGGTGACGGTGTACAGCCCGCTGCTGTCCCGGCTGATGGCGCCGCCGGCGCCCCAGACCGAACTGCCCGCAGCGGCAGTGCCATTGAACTTGAACTTCAGGGTCCAGCCCTGGATGGCGCTGGGGCCAGGGTTGCGCAGGGTGATGCGGCCGGTAAAGCCCGTGTCCCACGCCCCCGTGCTGTCAAACGTCGCCGTCAACCCCGTCGCCTGCCCCTGCAGGGTCGCGGCGCTGCCGAGGGTGGTGGGGGACTCGCGGCCACAGGCCCCCAGGGCCAGGCTCAGGGCAAGCAGGGCGGTCAAACGAGCGGCAGTCTTGTGCATACCTCACCTCATGGGTCAAGCGGGAATGACGGCTCCGGGAACAGGTTGTTTGAACAGTCGCATCATGCAAATCTTTTTTCAAACTGTCAAGTCCAGGGAAGAATTTTTTTCAGACGGTCAGGAAGACGTCAGGCGCTCAGGGGGCAAAACGGGGGCACACAGCTTTTCTCGTAGAGCTGAACTACCCACTGACACGAGGCGGGGTGGTGTGTGGCACGCCCTGATCCCCTCCCCCCACCCCCATTGAAAATGCACGCCCCGTTTTTTCAAAACTTGACAAAAATAATTTTCAGACTCAAGATACCTTCATCAACCACACCGCCGACCCAGGCCAAGGAGGCCCATGAGTCAGACGCTTGCTCGCCCGGCCCATTCCCAGGGCGCCATCAGCCGTATCCGGCTTCACGCCCACAGCCTGTCCCCCTCGTTGAAACAGGTGGCCGACCACGTGCTGCGCGACGCCGAAACCGTTCTGCACCAGACCATCACCGAACTGGCCGCCTCGGCGGGCGTGGGCGAAGCCACCATCACCCGCCTGTGCCGCAAGCTGGACTTCGCTGGTTTTCACGCCTTCAAGATTGCCCTGGCCGCCGACGTGGCCGGGCGCGACACGAGCACCCAGACCACCGACACCGATCTGACCGGCCACACTGCCCGGCTGGTCAAGCAAAGCACCCTGACCCTGGAAGACACCGGGCGCCTGCTGGACCCGGATGTGATTGAAGCGGTGGCCAGCCAGCTGGCCCGCGCGCCCCGGGTGGACATCACCGGACAGGGCAATTCGGGACTGGTGGCGCAGCTGTTCGCGCACCGCCTGCTGCGCCTGGGCATTACCGGCGTGGCCTACACCGACCCCCACGTGGCGGCCGTGAGTATCTCCACCCTGCCCCGGGGCGGCGTGGTGATCGGCCTGACCAGTTCCGGCAGCACCATCGACACCGTGCAGCACCTGCGCCTGGCCCAGAGCCATGGGCACTACACCGTTGCCATTACCCACCGGGCCAGTTCGCCCGTGACCCGCTACGCCAGCAAAGTCCTGTTCACATCCCGCCAGGAGGAACCGCTGACCGACGCCGTACTGGACACCCTGATCTCGCAGACGCTGGTGCTGGAAGTGCTGTATGCCGGGCTGCTCGCGCGCCGCCCCGAAGCTGCCGCCGTGCTGCGCGTGACCGCCGAAAGCGTGGTCGAGAAGAAGTACTAAGTGCCCCCCTCTGGTTCCCACGTCCCCATAAGGAGAGACACCATGAAACGAGCCCTGAGCATCCTGACCCTGAGCCTTGGCATGAGCGCCCTGTCCAGCGCGAACGCCCAGACCACCGTGACCTTCTGGACGTGGTACCTGAGCCCCAAGTTCGATGGCTACATCAAGAGCACGATTGCCGCCTTTGAAAAGGCCAACCCCGGCATCAAGGTGCAGTGGTTTGACAAGCAGGACTCCATGGTGCAGGACTTTATTTCCAGCGTGAACCTGGGCAACGCGCCGGACGTGGTGAACCTGAACATTGACGAGACCCAGAAAGCTGCGCAGAACGGCTTCCTGCGCGCGGCCAGCGACTTTACACCCGCAGCCACCCTGAACCGCACCTTCTACGCCCAGAGCCTGCGCAACTTCACCCAGAGCGGCAAGGTCTACGCCTACCCCTGGTACGGCTGGATCAACGAGGGCGTGCTGCTGTACAACCCCGAGCTGCTGCAAAAAGCCGGCCTGAGCCGCGCGCCGCGCACGAGCAGCGAGATGCTGAGCTACGCCAAGACCATCAAGGACAAGACCGGCGCCTTCGGCTGGGTGCCCGCGCTGAAAGACCCCAACACCGCCTCCTTCCTGGGCTTCTTCTACGCCGAGGGCCTGCCCATCTACAGCGCCGACGGCCGGGCCGTGTTCAACAGCGCGCGCCACGCCGCCCTGCTCAACCAGTACGTGACCCTCTTCCGGGGCGGCTATATCCCCGAAGACGCGGTGCGCCGCGAAGCCTTCCAGCTGGCCACCGAACTGTACGCGCAAAACCGCGTGGCCATGATCGTGGGCGGCCCACAGGCCCTGACCCGGATTAAAGACACCAACCCTGGCCTGTACGCCAAGACTGTGGTGACCAACGCGCCTGTGGGCCCAGCCAACGTGCAGACCGGGGGCAGCATGGGCCTGGTGATTCCGCGCGCCAGCAAGAACCCCGAAGCCGCCGCCAAGCTGGCCGCCTTCTTTACCAACAACGCCAACCAGCTGGCCTTTGCCAAGGTGGTGCCGGTGGTGCCCACCACCCTGGGCGCGCAGACCGCCGTGCAGTTCCGCGTGACCAGCCAGGACCCCATCGCCAAGGCCACCGGTCTGGTGGGCGCCTCGGGCCGCTTTATCAACCCTGGCTACCGCGCGCCCGGCAACAGTGACGACCTGTACAAGAACTTCAACGACAACATTGAAGCCGCGCTGCTGGGCCGCAAGACCGCGCAGCAGGCCCTGAACGACGCCGCCGCCTACTGGAACGCCAACATGAAGAAGTAAAGGCTGCCGGGCAGGGAAGAAACCCTGCCCGCGCCTGCGCAGACGGCCCGCTCGAACCTTCCGGGCGGGCCGCTGCGCGCTGCCCGCCCCGCCTCTCCCGCTGCTGGCCTGCCCCCAGCCCCCTCTCCTAAAGGACACTGCATGCGAGTTCCCTGGCGCACGACGCTGCTGTCGTATACCTTCCTGGCCCCGGCCCTGGTGCTGCTGGGCGTGTTCACCTTCTATCCGCTGCTGTACGGCGCTTACCTGGGCTTCACGGAGTACAACGGCGCGCGCTTTGGGCAGGGGCTCCCACCCCGCTGGGTGGGCACGGCCAACTTTGAAAAACTGTTTGCCGATCCCCTCTTTCTGACGTCGCTGCAGAACAGCGTGAAATACCTGCTGGTGGTGCCGGCCCTGCAGCTGGCCGCGCTGGCGGTGGCGGTGCTGGTGAACAAGCAGCTGCCCGGCATGGCCATCTTCCGCGCCGGTTTCTATGTGCCGGTGGTCACGTCCATCTCGCTGGCGGCGGTGATGTGGGAGTGGGTGTTCAACCGCGAGGGCACCCTGAACTGGCTGCTGCGCAACCTGGGCCTGACCACGCCTGAAGCGCAGTTCGGCTGGCTGAACTCGGAGGTCTGGGCCTTCTGGGCCGTCATGCTGGTGACCTTCTGGCGCGGCTTTGGCTACTACATGGTGCTGTACCTGGCGGGCCTGCAGAACATCCCCGAGGAACTGGAAGAAGCGGCGGTGCTGGACGGCGCCAGCGCGTGGCAGCGCTTCTGGAAGATCACGGTGCCCCTGATGCGCCCCACCATCCTGCTGTGCACGCTGCTGTCCACCATTGCCGCGCTGCGGGTGCTTGAAGAGGTGCTGGTGCTGACCAACGGCGGCCCGCTGAACTCCACCTACACCGCGCTGATGTACGTCTTTTCCAAGGCGTTCCAGGGCTTTGACTTTGATTACGGGCTGGCCAGTGCGGCGGGCCTGGTGGTGGCGGCGGTGGCGCTGGCACTGTCTTACCTCAACTTCAAGCTGTTTAACCGTCCCGAGGAGGAAGAGGCATGAGCCTGACCGCCGCCTCGCCGGCCCGCGCGGCCCGGCGCACCGTGGCGTGGCGCCGCCCCCTGCGGACTGCGCTGCGCTACGTCCTGCTGAGCCTGATTCTGATTTTCGCCCTGTTTCCCTTCATCTGGACCCTGGCCATTGCCCTGACAGACAAGACGGCCGGCACCTCTATTTACGCCTTTCCGCAAAGCCTGATTCCAGCGCGCGTGACGCTGCACAACTTTGCCGACGTGTTCCGGACCTTCGCGCTGGGCAAGGCGCTGTGGAACTCGGTGGTGATTACCACGCTGACGGTGGCCGGCACCCTGCTGATCTCGGCGCTGGCGGCCTACCCACTGGCGCGCTTCCGCTTCCCGGGGCGCGAGCTGATTTTTGGGGCAATTCTGGCCACGCTGGTGCTGCCCTCGGAAACCACCTTTATTGTGAACACGCTGACCCTGAAACACCTGGGCCTGCTGGGCACGCACTGGGGCGTGGTCGTTCCCACGGTGGCCGGGGCCTTTGGCATCTTCCTGATGCGTCAGGCGTTCGTGTCGGTGCCTGCCGCCCTGCTGGAAGCGGCGCGACTGGACGGCGCGGGCGAACTGACCATCCTTACGCGCATCATGCTGCCGCTCACCAAACCCAGTCTGACCGCGCTGGGCATCTTTACCATGGTCACCACCTGGAACGCGTATTTCTGGCCCATGCTGGTGCTGTCTGGCGCGCCGGACAAGGCACCCATGGCCGTGGCCGTGCTGAAGCTCAAGGGGCAATTCAACTATGACCCGTTCAATATTGCGGCCGGGGCGATCATCATGATGCTGCCGGTACTTCTCGTGTTTCTGGCGGCCCAGCGCCTCTTTCTGCGCGGCATGGAAGGAGCGGTGAAATGAGCGAGCCCCTGATGCTGCGTGAGGCCCGCGAGGCGCCGCAGGTGGTGACCCGGCAGGCCGGGGACGCCAGCATTGAGCGCGCGGCCCAGACCATCGCTGCTTTTGCGCCCTCCTTTGTGGTCACGCTGGCCCGGGGATCGTCGGACCACGCGGCCACCACGCTGCGCTACGGCATCGAAACGCATCTGCGCCTGCCGGTGGTGAGCGCGGCCCCCAGCGTGGCCGGGGTGTACCACGCCGACGTGAGTTACCAGGGCGCGCTGGTGCTGGCCATCAGCCAGTCGGGGGGCAGCCCCGATCTGGTGGAAACCCTGGCCCAGGCCCGCCGGGGCGGCGCGCTCACCTGCGCGCTGGTCAATACCCTGGGCAGTCCGCTGGCCCACGCCGCCGACCTCGTGCTGCCGCTGCACGCGGGCGAGGAACGCGCCGTGGCCGCCACGAAAAGCTACCTGGCCGCCCTGACGCTGGGCGCGCAGCTGCTGTGCGCGTGGCGCCCCGACGAGGCCCTGAGCGCCGCCCTGCACCGCCTGCCCGGCGCCCTGGACGCGGTGCTGGCCCAGGAAGAGCGCGCCGTGGCCGCCGCCGGGCGCCTGACCGGCGACCAGACGACGCTGGTGCTAGGCCGGGGCCTGCACGCGGGCGTGGCCGCCGAGGCCGCGCTGAAGCTGCAGGAAACGGCGGGCGTGGGCGCCCTGGCCTTTTCCACTGCCGAGTTTGCCCACGGCCCGGCGCGACTGGCCGAACCCGGCACCCCGGCGCTGTTTTTCCAGGCGCGCGACGCCACGGCGCCCTTTACCGCCGACAGCCTGAGCACCCTGCGCGGCTACGGCGCCCAGATCACCCTGATTGGCGACGATGTGCCGGGGCAGGCGGCCGATCTGCCCACTCCGCCCACCGGGCACGCCCTGACTGACCCGGCGGTCTCGGCGCTGGCCGCGCAGCTGCTGATTGCCCACGCCGCCCTGCGCCGGGGAGAGAACCCCGACGCCCCGCCCCGACTGGCCAAAGTCACCCGCACGAGGTAACCCATGCGCGCCCCCGCTGCACCCTCCCCTGCCCGCACGCTGATCGTGGACCTGCCCGGGCCCGAGCTGACCCCGGCCCTGGGCCGCTGGCTGCGCGCCCTGAACCCCGGCGGCGTGTGCCTGTTTGCCCGCAACATGCCCACCCCCGGAGCAACGGCGCGCCTGGTGGCCGACATTCGTGACGCCCTGGAACGCGACGCCCTGATCGCCACCGACCAGGAGGGCGGCGCGGTGCTGCGGCGCCTGGACAGCCCGCAGCCGCCCACTCCGCAGGGTCTGGGCGTACTGGGCGACGAGGGGGCCGCCTTTGAGGCCGGCGCCCTGGCCGCGCGGGGCCTTCTAGAACTGGGCATCAACTGGAACTACGCTCCCAGCCTGGACGTGAACGTGGACCCCCTGAACCCGGTGATCGGGGAGCGCTCGTTTGGCGCGGACCCGGCGCTGGTGGCGCGCCTGGGCGTGGCCTGGGCCCGGGGCAGCGAGGCGGCGGGCGTGCTGAGTTCGGTCAAGCATTACCCCGGCCACGGCGACACGCGCGTGGACAGCCACCTCGCCCTGCCGGTGGTGGGCAAGACACGCGCCGAACTGGAGGCGTGCGAGTGGGTGCCGTTCCGGGCGGCGGTGCAGGCCGGGGTGGGCAGTGTGATGACCGCCCACATTCTGTACCCGGCGCTGGACCCGGAGCGGCCCGCCACCCTCTCGCCCACCCTGCTGGGGGGCGTGCTGCGCGGGGAATGGGGCTACGACGGCGTCATCGTGACCGATGCGATGGACATGAAGGCCGTGGCTGACCGCTACCCCGGTGGGCGCGGCGCCGCGCTGGCCCTGGCCGCCGGGGCCGACGCGGTGCTGGTGTGCGGCCACGGCGACCAGACCCTGCACGACCTGCATGCCGCCGCCCTGGACACGGCGCTGCTGGACGGCACCCTGGACCCGGCCCGGGTGGACGAGGCGGTGGCCCGGCTGGCACAGGCCGCCGCGCGCTTTCCCGGCTCTCCGCGCCCCTACAGCCCGGCCCAGCGCGATCAGGACGAGGCCGCCACCGCCCGCTGGGCCCGGGGCGCGCTGGAACACCGGGGCGCGGTGCCCACCCTGGACCCGGCCGCCCCCGCGCTGCTGTTTGCCCCGGAAACCGGTGAGCTGGGCGGTCCGTACGGCGACCACCTGGGCCTGAACGCCTTGGCCGAGGCCCTGCGCCCGGTTCTGCCGGGCCTGCACGCCGCCCCGGTCGAAGACGCCGCCGCCGTCCAGGCCCTGCTGGCGCGGTTTGCGGGGGCCCCGGCGCTGCTGGCCACCACTGACCGCTGGGCCATTCCCGGAGCCACGCGGGCCCTGGCCGCCCGGCTGGCCGCGCGCCCGGCCCCCGCCGTGCATCTGGCGCTGTGGGCCCCGGACGCCGCCGCGCAGTTGCCCCTGCCGGCTCTGGTGACCCACGGCTTTCGCCGCGCCCATCTGCAGGCGGCGGCCCAGGTCCTGACCGGCGTGCCAGCACCCTGAGCAGCGCGTGGGCCGGCAGCTATTCCAGGGTCAGCAGGTCGGCGTAGGGCCCAGGACAGCGGCCATCGGGCGTGAGGGGACAGGTGTGGGCCAGGGGCGTGGGCGCCTTCTGGCCGTGCCCGCAGATGCGCTCGCCGCCCTTGATGCGCTCGGCCAGGGCCACGGTTTCAGGCATGGGGGCGTCACTCAGGTCGTCGCGCAGAAAGCGCACGAAGCGGCGGTAATGCTCGGTGGCCGCGTACTTGTCTTCCACCACCGACAGACAGGTCATCAGCTTCTGATGATGGTTCTCGCCCAGAAAGGGGTCTCGCCGCAGCGCCGCCACCAGATCGCGCACGGCCAGTTCGCAGTGAAGCTGCTCGCAGTGCAGCACCGACCGCTCCAGACACGCCCGGGTGTAGGCCGCCTGGTGTTCCTCGCGCGCCGAGTGTACCCAGTCGGCCTGAACGTGCGGCAGAAAATCGCCGCCATACTCGGCAATGGCCTGCCCCAGCGCGAAGAAGCGCGCGTCGCCCTCGGCGTGTTCGGCGTCGGCCAGGGCAGCGTACAGGCGAAACACATCGCTGGCACGCAGCACCTCGCCAGACAGGCGGTAAGCCCCGTAGGCTTCGGTGATGCTGCCCGGGTCGCCCAGCGCGGCGCGGGCCCGGTGCAGGGTGACGCGAAAGCGGTTGCCGCTGCGGGCCGTGCCGTCTTCCTGCCACAGGCCATGAATGATGTCCTCACGGCTGCGGCCCTCGGGGTGGGCCATCAGGAAAAAGACGAGGTCGCGCGCACTCTCGGCCTCCCACTTCACCGGCTGGCCGCCGCGCAGTACCTCCGCGCGGCCCAGCGAACGCAGCGTCAGTTGGGTCATGAAGCACCTCGGGAGGGAGCAGGCAGGGGGCACGCAAGACGCGGGGCCCCACCCATTCCAGCAGGAACAGCACCGCACCGCCTGCTCCCCCGCGAGTCTAGGCTTCCGGAAAAAGGCAAACAAGGGGCAGGCAGGCCCAGAGCTGGCCGCTGCGCCCTCTCCTCCACTGCACGCATCAGGTCCACTGCGCCCATCAGGAGGACTTCTGGCCGCCCAGGCGCTGAGCGCTGCGGCTGGGGCCGGCCTCTTCCACCACCCGCAGCCAGGGCGGACCGCCCACGCGGGCCGGACTGGGCGCGGCGGCCAGTTGCACCGGCACGCCGCTGAGGACCGCCAGCGCCAGCGCCAGGGCGCCCTGGGCGTCATCGGCGGGGCTGCCTGTGCCACCCAGGCCCAGCACGATCAGGTCGGCGCCGCTGCGGGTGGCAAAGGCGGCAATGGCGGGCGCAGGCTCTGCCCCGGGCGGCTCCAGCACCAGCACGGCCACCCCCGGGGCGCGCCGGGCACCGGCAGCCAGGGCCTGCAACTGGGCCAGCGCGGCGGCCCGCTGGGAGGTGCCCCCAGTGGCCAGCACCCGCAGCAGGGTCACGCGCCCGCCCAGGGCCCGGGTCAGGCGGTGGGCCTGCTGCGCGGCGTGGGCGCTGGCCGGGTGGTCTGTGGCAAGCACCAAGATGTGCCGGTACATAGGGCTCCTTTCAGGGTGGCCGCGCCCAGCCAGGACAGCTGGGTGACGGGCCTTCAGAGCATGTGAACAGGGGGATTACAGGGCCGTTACAGGGGGGCGGCCCTCCTCAGCAGACGCACCACAGCCTCCGTCGTCCGGGCAGCGGTCGGGCAGGCTGGACGGCCCACACAAAACGAACGTTTGTTCATGGGTCTGCCGTACAGTGAGGGCATGGCACACAACCCTAGACAGGCGTTCCGGACGCGCGCCGTGCACGCCGGACATGGCCTTGACCCAGCCACCGGCGCGCACGCCACCCCCATCTATGCCACCAGCACCTTCGGCTACGGCAACGCGGCGCGGGGCGAGCGGCTGTTTGCCGGGCAGGAAGAGGGCTACTTCTACTCGCGCCTGACCAACCCGACCGTGCGCGCCTTTGAGCGCAAGGTGGCCGATCTGGAAGGGCTGGACGACGCGGTGGCCTTTGCCAGCGGCATGGGCGCCGTATCGGCGGTCTGCCTGACCCTGCTGCAGCCCGGCGACGAGGTGATTTTTGTGGCGCCGCTGTATGGGGGCACCACGGGTTTTCTGCACGAGGTGGCCACCAAGTTTGGCGTGGTGGTGCACGAGGCGGCCGACGAGACCGCCATGGACGCCCTGATAGGCCCCAGAACCCGGCTGATCTGGGTGGAAACCCCCACCAATCCCCGGCTGAACATTGTTGACCTGGGGTGGGTGGCCCGCTCGGCGCAGGCCGCCGGCGCCCTGACGGTGGTGGACAACACCTTCAGCACCCCGGCCCTGACGCGGCCCGCCGAACACGGCATTGACCTCGTGATGCACAGCGCCACCAAGTATCTGGGGGGCCACGGCGACGCCATTGGCGGGGTGGTGGCGGCCCGCGCGGACCTGCTGGCCGAACTGCGCGGCGTGGGATTGCGGCACGTGGGGGCCTCACTGGGCCCGTTCGAGGCGTACCTGTTTTTGCGCGGCATGAAGACCCTGCCCCTGCGCATGGCCGCCCACTGCGAGGGCGCGCAGGCGCTGGCCCTGGCCCTGAAGGGCCACCCGGGGTTAAAGACCGTGCTGTACCCCGGCCTGCCGGAACACCCCGGGCACGAGGTGGCCGCCCGGCAGATGAGCGGTTTCGGTGGGCTGGTGAGTGTGGAACTGGAATCACGCGCCGCTGCCATGGCCTTTGCCGACGAACTGCAGCTGTTCACGCAGGCCGTGAGCCTGGGCGATGTGGAAAGCCTGATCTGCCATCCGGCCAGCACCACCCACGCCCTGCTGGGCGAGGAAGCACTGCTGCGTCAGGGCGTGACCCCGGGCCTGGTGCGCCTGAGCGTGGGTATCGAGGATTCGGCAGACCTGATTGACGACGTGCTGCGCGCCCTGGACCGCGTGCCGGTGGCCCACGACTAAGGACGTTGCCCCTCATGGTGCGACTGTTCAGGAGAGCACCGAACAGTCTCCACGCCCGGTGCAACGTCCTTTTTCCGAGACCCGCCTCGCTCGGTTGATCGGGGGATCAACAGCGAGTGACTTCGCCTGAAGGGCCGCAGCATCCGAGCTGACTACCGGTCAAAACTGGACCGTAGGTACGTCAAATCAGCCACGACATGTGCTGACGCACCCGTGGCACTCGAGCGTTACACTCTCTGATAGGGGGCACACCGATGATCCTGATGCTAGCCGTCTTCCTCCCAATCATTGCCGTCATGGCGTACTTTTCCATCAAACAGGAACGCTTAAATCGCGCCATGGACGCGATGGATGATTCGCGTCAAGAGGCAGCGTACGTTGGACCAAATCTGGGTGGCCCTGTGTAGAGGCCGTGTCGGGGTCAACGATGCGCGTGGCCTGATTCCAACGTGGAATTTGGCATGAGCGTGTAAAGAGCCCGCCAGGACGAGGGCGACGGGTGGAGCAGGAGATCATGGAGATGATCAAGGCCCAATCGGAACACGGACACCGTGCGGTGTCCGTGTGTCTTGCGTTTCACGGGCTGCTTGGCGGCCAGGAGCTGGCCCGTCACACAGGCCCAGATAAAGGCGGCGGACACGCAGGTCAGCAAAGTTGACACGCGCTCAGCCTGCGTGAGGCTGGTGTCTTCCAGATTGAAGCCTCTGGTTTTGAGGGCTGAGTGCAGGTTTTCCACGTACCAATGGGAATACACCTGTAGACACAACGGATGCAGCACCTATGATCGGACTTGACGGCCTGCGTCGACTGGTCGCCTTCGTCTCACGCGCCAAGAGCGCTTCACAGGAAGGTGCTTTA
>NZ_PYSV01000038.1 GCF_003028415.1 Deinococcus arcticus | reverse complement strand
GAGCACGGCGTGCAAAACCCCCGGCAGAGCACGCCCATGACCGATGGAATGCGCAGCGAGCGGCGATGGAGACCCGTCAGCGAAAGGAGAGTGCGTATGTACAAGGGTAATCGAGTTGGCTCGTTTCTGCCTGCCAGCGCTGCGCATAACGGCGGAGATTGACTGAAGCGTGACCCCGGTACGCGAGGTACAGCACCTCACCAGCGACATTCTTGGTGGCACACAGGCGCAGCGAGACGCCGTAGACCACCATCGGGCGGTGCCAGCGGCGAATCTCGCCGGTCTGGAGCTTTTTGAAACAGGCCCAGACCGGCAGTTTGCCGGTCCCGATGGTGGCCGTTGCTGGAAGACGGATACAAGGAGCAATGCCGTGCTGATCAAGGAAGGTAAACCACGATTTCCCAATGAACTCCCGATCCGCGAGGAGGCTCCCGATGCGTCGTTCGGGGCAACACTGGAGGAACCGGGTCAGGAGCGCTTCGCGCACCTGTTGTGAGCTGCTGCCGCCATGAGGGAGCAGCGTCCACATCAGCGGCAGACTGAAGCTGTCCCACACCGCAGACAGGAGAAGAATATTGACATCCTGCTTGCCCAGCTTCCAGTTGGTACGGTCCAGGATCAGGTGCAGCTCGCCGTCTGGGAGGAAGGACAGCGCGAAGCGGACAAAGAGCTGATCTGGGAACCCGAAACGGACAAACCGCCGCAACCGCTGGTACCGCGTGTCGAGTGAGCCAGGCAACGGCACATGGGTCTTCAGCGTGTACAGCACAACGCTGCGCGCCTGAATCATGGCCAGGATCAGGGCCGCCAGCACCTCGAGGCGGCGGGCGTCTATGGGAAACGCAGACCGCAGCGCGGTCTGCAAGGTATCGTGTGGATGTCGGCTCCGGGTTTTCATCGCAGAAATACCCTACTGGAGCTGACTTTTTTCATGCCCTCACGAGTTTTGACTGGTAGTCAGCGAAATCACGGTGTCTGGTTCAAGGCGTGGACCGTCCGCTGACAGGCCTGCGACCTTGCGAATGTTGGTGATTCTGGCCTGGTCGTCTTTGGTGTAGAAGGTCGTGACCCACTGTGAAGAGCTGCCATTTGCGCCTGTCCCCAGGATTTCGCGGCTCTCGCTGGTCAGGCGGACATCGTAATTCAGGTATTCCGGCTTGCTGTACTCGCTATAGCCGTAGCGGGAGCGGCGAACGGCTTCGCCCCCCAGGCCGTCAAAGGTGCGTTCAGTGACCTCGCTGAGGTAGTGATACTTCCAGATGGGTGTGTATTTGAACTCTGTGCGTTTGGCTATCTCCTGGCCCCCGGGGCCAGTCTCAACAACGCTCAATAATTTGCGGGTCAGGGCATCCCAAGAGTAATGAGTTTCGCGACCCTGTGCGTCGGTCATTTTGCTCATTAGGCCTGAAGTTTTATTCTCGTAAGAAAATAAGGTTTTCGGGCTATCCGCACGCAAGCCGTCAGGGTCACCAGCCACGCTTCCACGATACTGCTGATCTAAGGATTGGCCGTAAGCAGCAAATTTGTTGTCTCCAACAAATGTAATACGCTCACCTTTGGAACCATACCAATGGACGATGCTCTGATTGGATTCTTGCGGTATAAGCACAATAAAGTTGGCCCCATCTTTGGGTGATAAGGCCCTGTATATCAAAGCCCCTCCATCAATATGTCGTTGAATCCAAATAGGTAGTCTATCTCGATGTACATCATCAAGACGGTTAAACATAAGTATATCGCCAGAGCGAGATAGTGAAATTTTCGTAGCTGCATTTTTTGGAGAAGCGCTTGTGTCGAGTCCAGTAAGGCGATACTGGTGAAGTGCAACCCATAATGGACTACCCACTGAAGTTGTGATGTCTGCAGAGGCTTGAAGGCACGCATGTGATATGCACTCCAGGCTACCTGCGCGAGCCGCGCTAATTGCTGTCGACAGTAAAATCGCCAAACCTATTACTCTCATTGAGACCTCTGAAGGGGAACTTTTGGTTCTTTTACCGAACTTCCTGCCGGATTGTCACATGTGTCTTGTCCTTCTAATGACACTTTCAAGAACTCAATATTGGAGACATCACTCATTCTAATGAGGTAGTTATCCACGGTTATGCTATTGCGCACATCAAATGCGCTTCGGTTAGGTTTGCGTGCTCTGTTGAACAGATAATACGCACAATAGCCACTATTTCCTCGGAATGCTACATGATAGTTCTGTCCTTGATAGTTAAATCTCACCACAAATATATCTTGAGGAAAGCTCTTATTTGGATTAGGAAAGATAACCATCAGCAGTGCTCCAAGTAATAAAGCCGCACCTATGAACACAAATGTCCAGGCGTTAGTCTTATACAGGCGAATCATAAATTATCACCGTGGTCCTCAACTGGATTTGATTTAATATTTCATGCGTTTTGATAGATAACGACGGCAACTTCACTGGCAAGGCAAAGATGGAAATGGAGTTATCACTGCGTTGGAAGGCCTAGCTCTAGTTTCAGTATTAAATGAACTTAAACTGAAACCGGCCGAGACCCGCGGTGATACACCAATACCCATGTTGCCCGCACTAACAGCCAGTGTCATAATTCCTGTCTTGGATAGGCCAAAGGATATAGATCCTAGAGGGGTTGTAAGAGTAGTTGTTCTGGCAGCACCAGAAAAGTCACCAAAGTTATTGGCATTGGTTATTCCGAAAGATACCCCGCCTGACGCTTGTGCACCAATAAACATTGGCCCGGGTCCTTGATACATACCCGGATTTTGTGGGTATGATGGATCTTTCACAATGGAGCCATTTATCGGCCCAAAATATGCAGCCCCTCCAGCTGAATCGTATGACTCATATTTTCGGCTTCCATTAAAAGAAACATTGCCCACAGCATAGGAAGCACCCGCTCCACCAAAGAGAAATCCGGCATCAGCAGACACCCCACCCTGCACAAATGTTCCCCACAAGCCATAAGGGTCCGAAATTTGTACGGGGTTCCCGTTGGCGTAGGCATACCAGTTTATTCCTCCCTCCAAACCAATTGGGTCTTGACTGATAAAACGCCCAAGCTCCGAATTATAGTATCGGGCCCTATAATAGTATAAGTTGCCAGCGTCCTTCTCTCTTGCTGCATATTGATTGCTATTGCTGTCAACATTACCAGTTTGAATAGTCTCTCCGTAAGGACCGTAAACGTAAGTGCTGCTGAATGCTCCATTAGCATTTACTAAGCCCAGAGTACTGCCCAGCGCGTCCTTCAAGTAAGTTAACGCACCCTCACCAGTTGATTTGCTGAAATAATTGTCTACACCTGCTCCAAAGAAATTAGTAGTGGTGTTTCCAGATCTCTCTTGAATAGCGTTAATGCCGTCATACAAGAACGTTGTGGTATCACCGTTTAGATTGCGAGAATAGCGCCTACCATTAGCGTCGTAAGAATATTGACTAACTATATTCGCACCCTGCTTGACCTGCGTAAGTTGGTTACGGGAATTCCAAATGTATGAATAAAATCCATCACTGGTCAAATTACCATTTGCATCATATTCTAATGTGTTACCTTTCCATTTGTTAGCACGATTATTACCATCATAAACTGCCTCAGAAGCAGAGGCGGGCAAAATAGTGCGAGCAAAACTGCCGCCAGTGCTTGTGCGCTGCCCTGCTTCATCATATGTGTAAATCAAGTTTCCCAATAGAGTGGAGCCTCTCATATACCTAATCTCGATAAGCTGATCAGCAGGATCATAAACGTAAAGCCCAGTCACACCGTTGGGAAGAGAAACACCTGTAATGCGATCTGCATCGTCATATGTAAAAATGACCGCCTGATTATCCCTAGTCATTGCAATGAGACGGTTACCGTCATCATAGGCGTATGTAACGCTATTGCCGCCGTTGATAGACATGCCTGTACGTTTTCCTAACACGTCGTAGGTGTAGGCGATCGTTCCTTCCGGTGTCGTCTCCGATTTCAACCGATCATAGCTATCATATGCATAGGTAATACGGCGGCCGTTTTCGGTGACGCTGGTTATTTGATCTTGATCGTTGTATTCATAAGCAATAGTGCCGACGATATCTGTTGCCGAGATGCGTCGATTAAGAGTGTCGTAAACTGCTGCCGCGTCTTGATTCTTTCGATCAGTAAACTGTGTAACGTTGCCGCCTAAATCATAGACGTATTTCTCTGATTGATTAAGCGGATCCGTTGCGCTGGTGATTCGGCTTCCCCAATCATAATTCCACTTAAAGATTCTATCGAGAGGATCTTTCACTTGCTGTAAATTTCCATGTGCATCATATTGCATTGCAGTTACACTGCCGTCAGAAGCTATAGCCTTAGCCAGCTGTCCATTTATATCGTACTGGTAACGAGTGACACGACCAAGAGGATCTGTCCGCGAGCTGACCCATCCATACTGATTGTACGTAAATGTCGAAGTACGCCCTATTGGATCCGTAATAGAAATAAGATTGGGGCCATCATATTGGAACGTGGTTACCCTGTTCAAAGGAGCCTGCACAGTCGTCAACTGGCCCCTATCGTTATATATCATTGTCGTGATCCGGCTCAGCGCATCCTTAACCTGTGTCAGGTTACCTCTGGCGTCATAGCTGAAGGTGATGGTCTGATTCAGCTCGTTGGTGATCGTTAGGGCTTGACCTAGACTGTTATAAGTCGCGCTCACGGTCCCCTGTGGGCCGACAGACCGGGTAGGGTTACCCATTGCGTCATAAGTAAACGTTGTGGTACGCCCAGCACTATCCACGATGCTTCTAACGAAATTGCTGCCGGAATCGTTACCTGGATCATTCGGCAATACAGTGGTTGGAGGCTTACCACCACTTGTGGAGTAACGAGGATTTTCCTTGGTACGATTCACCGTCTTCACACGTTGTAATGCTGTTCCAGCGGCCACTGTTTCCTTCATAAGTGAACCGCTGATGTTGAATTCACGAATCGTGACATTCCCGCGCGGGTCGGTCATCTTGACCTGCATGATCCGACAATAGTTATCAAGCGTCCATTCAAATGTTAGAACGCCACCATCGGCATAAGTTTGCTTTGTGGGCTTGTAAACCGTGCACTTCAAAACGGAGCCTGTTGTGTTGTCAACACCAGCGCCTTCGCCAGTCGGTGGCGGCGAACTGGCACTCGTCGGCACAGTTGCTGTGGCTGTGCGTATTAGGGTACCGCCACCTTCACTCCCTGGCCCAGTGCCACCTTCCCACTGAAATTGAGTATTCAGCTTGGCAATATATTTCGAGAATTCGGTAGTTGTTTTAATAACATTGCGCCGGTCCTTGACGGAGACCAGCATTTTGTGCGGGTAGTTGGGATAGCTGGCGTATGTATATTGTTCAGTGGTGCCGTCGGGAAACGTCACGGTCGTCAGGTAACCATCGGCGTCATAGGTATAGCTGACGGTACGACCATCTGAAGTGGTGGCCGCTGTGATCCGATTGCTTCCGTCAAGAGTGAGGTCAATGTACTTGCCGGAAGGTGATGTAATACGCTGAGGTGCGTTCCCGTTGCGGGTAATGTTGATTTTGTTCCCGTTACGGTCAACCATTTCTGTGACCATTGAAGTCTCCGGCATCCTCATGTAGGACCCGTCCTTCATGGTCAGTCGCCAACCTCCTATAGTGCTGTCCCAAGCAACGGTTGATCCATAATATTCACTACTGGAGCCGAAGTGCCTTCCTTTAAAATCAGTGAAACCCGTACCCGGAACAGTTCGCACATAATGTATCTTGCGACCGTTTGGAAGAACCCAGTCAACCTCTTTATAGTAACTTGGATCTATATACGTTTTTGAATACAAGAACATGTCATAAGACATCGACCAAGCTTTACCGAAGGAACGACGATTGCTGTCATCCTGAATGAATGATCTTGACAAGACGATTGGAACAGTATCGTTCACCACGAGATCGACACTGTCACGCATGACATGTCCACTGGAGCAATCAACCGGGTTCCCACCAGGAGACTGACAGGGATCACCAGGACCACTGCCTGGGCTGCCATCATCTGGATCTTGCGGATCTGGCGTAGGAGCATCTGGGTCCGGCTCTGTTGGGGGGCCATCTGGGTCAGGCTGACGGGCATTGAACATCGCCCCTGTGAAAGCGTAAATTTGAACGCCTTCATTTGGAATCACCTGTCTGCCGTCACGACTGACCGCTCCACGGCCATAGGTGTACCAGCCACGTTCCAGAGGGTCGTAATTCCAGAAAATACCCGGTGCGCCGACATCATCTCCACTGTAATTCGGGTAAACAACCTGCGCACCAAGCGGGGTCTTGCCATCCGCTGCGTAAATCCGCGCGCCGCCAGGCTGCACCGTGAAGTATGTGGGGACATTCAATCGAGGCAGGGCGAAAGGTGCCCGGTCGATTGGGATGGGCGTCAACGTAAGTTCTTTGACAACATTCCCGTTCAGATCCTTGATGACTGCGCCTTTGGGAATGCGGATCTCTAATCCAGGAATTTCAGGATTCTTCAAGACAACTGGGCCGGTCGTCGGTGAGGCAATGGCCGTGGCATATTCCGTGGCATTTCTGGAAATCCAAATCGTTTGCGGAAGAAAATTGGTTTTCCCTGCGGTCAATTGAAGATGTTGCTGATAGGTGCCGTACTTCACGACGCCGGAGTTGGCTGTCCTCGCATCAATCAGCAGCGTCGTTGAACCGGCTGGTACGTTGTTCAGCAGGAAACGTCCCTGCACATCGGTCCTGACTTCCTGCCTTCCGACTTGAATGCGGACCCTGGACAGGCCCTTGCCATTGAGCAATCTGACTTGGCCACTGATCGCCGTGGTGCCTGCTGGCGCCCGGAGAAGCTTAGCCTCGGGCAGGCTGGTATCCGGGAGATCTGTGGTCCAGTCGTCCCGCTTCTGGGAGAGATCAGGAATCCAGCGGAGGCCGTCTTTGGAGAGAGTGCCATTGACGCCGTTCCCGTCTTTGCGGCCGTTGACCAACACCTGCAGTTGCTCTCGTTTCTGGCCCGCGTGCAAGGTCAGGGTGTATTGGGTGCCAGGCTGAAGCTTTTGAACCGGGCGAATGATCAGTGCCTTGAGGGGTGCAGAGTAGGTCGCGTTGACGTTGACACGCTCATTCCCAGCCACCAGCAGGACGTTCGCTTTGGCCAGGGTTTCTGCCGTCCAACTGGAGGATTCAGGGAACGCCATGGCGTGCGCAGCGTCAAGACTGACAGCGCCCCCAGGCGAAACAGTAGGCAGGTACGTGACGTTCGCTCCGTTGGCAAGAGGCCCTGGGGCAGCCATCGCCCAGGACACGCAGAGCGCCGTGAGCAGGGGGAGTAATCCTTTAGAACTTCGCATAAGCCTCCTTCTGATAAGCACACATGACACGCATCAATTTCGAGTGACCTTGAAGGTCAAGGCCTGACCGTTCGGGGGGAACACGGCCACCACGTACGTTCCCGCAGTCGTGGCGGTCACGCTGGGCAGGGTGATGGTGCTGTACGTAGAACTGGTGTAGGTGGCGGACGCCACGCGGTTGCCGTCCGGCCGGAAGACCATCACCGTGACGGGGGCCGATGTGGTGGGCACAGGGGACAAGGTCGCGAACGTCAACTTGGGTGTCGTGCCCGACGCGGCTGCGAAGGTCAGAATCTTGCCCTGTCCCGCAGCGATACTGTGGCTGGACTGCACGCCCGTGCTCAGTGCACTTCCGGTCGATTCAATGACTCGGCCGGACACCTTCCCGCCGCTCGGCGGCGTAACCTTGATGTTGTACGTGCCACTCTGGTTGAGATTGCCGAACATCCAGCTTGATCCAGTTGGCAGTGCGATGGACGACGTGGTGTTGCTCGGGGAGAGGAGGGCCGCAGTGCCGTTTCCGGTTGCCCCGCTGTAGGTCAGGCCCTGAAGGATGAGGTACCGCGGTGTGCTGGTGCCCGTGAAATTCCGGGTAAAGGCTTCATTGGTTGTAGCGGTGCTGAAGCTGAGCAGTTGATCGTCGGCCAGGCTGGCGACCGGGGCCGCGGTGTCCTGCACGATGTTGAACGACACGGCCTGACCAGAGGGCGGAAAAACGCCAATGACGTAGGTTCCAGCCGTCGCGCTCGTAATGTTCGGAACCGTCAGGGTGCCACTGGCCGAGGTCAGCGTCTGACTGGCGACGACATTGCCATCCGGACGGTAGATCGCGACCTTGACTGGTTGCGTGGCGGTGGGAACGGGCGAGACGCCACTGAGGGTCACGGTCGGCGTCGTCGAGGCGGCCCCGGTGAACGTCAGGACCTTCCCTTGGCCTGCGGTGACGTTGATGGGCGTCACGCTTCCCTTGGTCAGCGCCTGTCCTGGAGAGACCAGCAGGCTGCCGGACATTTTGCCGCCGCTGGGCGGCGTGAACTTGATGTTGTAGGTTCCATTCTGATTCAGGTTGCCGAACATCCAACTTGACCCTGAAGGCAGGCCCACAGTGCTGGTATTGCCGTTTGGCTGGAGTAAGGCTGCGGTGCCGTTGCCGGTGGCTCCGGTGTAGGTCAGGCCCTGAATCAGAGCGTAACGGGGAGTGGTGGAGCCTGTGAAGTTCCTCGCGAACACTTCGTTGATGGTCGCGGTATTGAAAGTGACCACTTGATTATCAGATACAGAGGCCACCGGCGCCGCTGTGTCTTGGACGATATTGAATGAGACTGCCTGACCATCCGGCGGAAAAACCCCTACGACATACGTTCCGGCCGTGCTGCTCGTGATTCCGGGCACGGTCAATGTGCCGCTGGCGGCGCTCAGCATCTGACTGGCCACCGCGAGGCCGTCCGGGCGATAGATCACGACGCGGACAGGCTGCGCGGCGCTTGGCACGGGCGAGATGCCACTGAGGGTCACGCTGGGCGCCGTCGACGCTTCACCAACGAAAGTCATCACTTTGCCCTGCCCTGCCGTCAGGTTCACGGGGGTAACGGCCGCTTTCGGAAGGGTCTGGCCTGAAGACACCATCAGGTGGCCCGACATCTTCCCACCCTCGGGGGGGGCGAGCATCACGCTGTACGGCCCATCTTGATTGAGGTTTGACAGCATACGACTCGTGCCGGATGCCAACGGAAGAATGGTGCGGTTGCCACTGGGGGCGAAGAGGGTGGCCTTGCCGCTTCCGGTGGCCCCGCTGAACGTCACCCCGTTGAGCAACAGGTAGCGTGGCGTGGCCGCTGTGCCAGAAAAATTGTGAACTACGGTGTCGTTGGCTGTTAAGGTGTTAAGTGTTGCCAATTGATCATCTACAACAGTTGGATTGGCGGTCATCACCCTCAAACGCGCCGTCACACTGCCGCCGACTGGGGGATCCACCGTGACAGCGTAGAGGCCGCTCGACACAGCTCCATCTGCACGGAAGATCAGATCCGAGCCGCTGGTGACTGGGGCGTAGGTGTAGTAGTTATCGGGCCGCTGCATGTATACCCGGCCCTGCCCCGTCCCAACACCAAGACCGCTGATCACCACCTGCAGTTTCTCCGTTGGCCCCACCTGAACATGCGCGAACGTGTGGGCGTCGGCCGCGCCTGTCATGGTGACTGAGCTTGCCGTAAGCGGCAATGAGGGCCCGACATGCAGTTTCAGGGTGTTACTCGTGGCCCCATTCATCGGGCGCGCTGTGACCTGGGTCATTCCATTCCCCGGATCCGGTACGATCAAAGTCTGGAAGAAACCGCCGTTGTAGATAGCACTGGAAAAGCCATCGGCAGTCCAGGCATCAATAGAACCGTAATTGGCTCCGCCAGGCTGGTTGACGTCACTGACAGCTATGCCCAACGCCTGTCCAGCCACCGTGGTGATCTTTCGGCGATACCACTGCTCCGGAAAGGTGGCAGTGAACAGAGGGGGGGCTGCCCCTATTGGACTGGTGTCGACGAACGTACCCTGAACACTGAGGGTGCCGCCGACCGTCGAACGTGCGCCCGGCACGACCTTGACGGCCAGGGGCCCTTCCCACATTGGCTTTTCGGAGAAGGTGGTTGTCCCTGCCTGGAGGGGTTGGGTGCCGGCCGAAGGTGTGGTCACGTTGGCACTGCCATTGACAGTGACGTTACTGAACGCCAATTGAAGTGGGCCGTCCTCAGCGGTGAGCGGCAAGTGGATGTACTGTCCGGCTTTGCTGGGGCCGAAGCCAACGGATGTATTCATGGCCAGGGGGACGGTCAGATCGGACGTGCCCCCCGCTTTCAAGTCAATCGCGGAAGATTGAGGGCCCTGAAGCACGACTGTATAGAGGCCCGTTCCAATGACATCGGCGGCATCAAAGTGGATCCCCTGCGGATCAGCGAGATCAATGGAGGCCGTTTTGATCTTCTGGCCAGAGGGATTGAACACCTCTGCCGTGAAGGTCCCTGGGGTCTCCATTTGTTCAGGCGTCACGTTGAGGGACACATTGCCCTTCGTCAGAGGCACACGGAGCAACACGGCGCCCCCAGTCGAGGCTGCAGATGTCAGGCGTTTCACCGGACCATCAACGGCCACCTGCTCCACCACTTTCACCGTGTTGCTGGCGGCTGTGGCCTCTTTGGGCATGCTGTAGAGCGGTGTTGTGGTCAAAAAGTTCTGCGATGGGCTTTCAATAGACCTCTTGCGAAAGTCATGATGGGCAGGCTTGGGTGAGGTTGCACAGCGCGGCGATGAGCTGAACCCGGAGCGCAAACCGACGCCGTCGATGTCGGTACACGCCCTTCAGCACGCGGAAGATCTTCATGCGACGGATCACATGCTCAATCCCTTGTCGGGTATACGCCAGGACACGGTTGTCCTGGCGCTGCGCCGCGGACAGAGGCGACGCTTGCGTCGCCTTATGGGTGGTGATGGCGTGCCCGTGGCTTCTCCAGAGGCCCTGATACCCCGCATCTCCAATCAGCGCTGTTTGGTGAGGAAAGCGAGCGCCCGACTGACGAAACAGTTTCAGGTCATGAACCGCACCAGCGCTCGTGGCCGTGCCGAGAATGTGCTGCGTCACTGTGCACATCAGCACCTGAAACTTCAGCGTATGGCGCTTTTTCTTCCCGCTGTACCACGCGCGCTGCTTTTTTTGGGCCGTTCACACGGCACTTCGGACGCATCGACCGCGACGATGCTGTACACGAGCTGCGCTTCCTGAAACACGCGTTTCTTGGGCATCTGGAACCGTGCACTGGCAACCAGAGCCGCTTCCACGCGTTCCACCGTGCGATGCACGGTGGCTTCGTGCACACCCCAGTCGTCGCCCAGGTGCGCGAAGGTGCGGTACTCGCGCCAGAATTCCAGCGTCATCAGCAGTTGTTCCGCCACGCTGAGCGCGGCTGGACGGCCAGATTTCTTTTTCCGTCCTTCGCGGAGGGTCAGCACCTCTTCCATCTCAGCGAAGGTTTCCGGGTAGACCCCAGTGCGTCGACGGAACTGCTTGCGATTCATCTTCCGCGTGCGTGTCAGACGGTCTCGCTCCACCTTGCCAGCTTAGCTCACGACTTTCGCAAGAGGTCTA
>NZ_PYSV01000037.1 GCF_003028415.1 Deinococcus arcticus | reverse complement strand
AGAACTGCTGGGCGACCAGGTGAACGCTTCCACCGGACGCCACAGCACGAACGATGCGTTCCCGCAAGTCCAGCCCATACCCTCGCCCGCCCACCGCTTTCATACCTTCATTATGACAAATGCTCTAGTAATCCGAAACGATCACGCGCTCACAGCAGCATGGTCTAACAGTCCCTTCAACGTACTAGCGGCGGTGATGTCCTCGGCGGCAAGGATGGCGTACCGCCAGGGTTTACCGCCGGACTGCTGTGCGTGTCGGGTGGCTTCCTGGCACCATTCCAGTGCGGCGCGGGCCTTGGCCTGCACGCTGGGCGTGTTGATCTCTTCGCGCGCTTTGACTTCCAGCAGGAGTAGTTCGTCTGCCGTTTCGGCTACGAAGTCTGGCTGGTACTGGTGGGACTGGTGCTCAAAATGGTAGTAGATCTGGAACTGCCCCAGCACGGGTCGGAACCACTTCTTGGATTCCCGGTCGAGGATCAAGGCCAGTCGGCGTTCCGGGTCGGAGTGGAATTTCACATCCGGGTACAGGCTGCGCGTGAAGCCCCGGTACAGGCACGTTTCAATGCGTGCGCCGTTCGGGGGCGTCTGGGCGGGATTGGTGATGATGCCGCCGCGCCCGACGGTCAGGGTGCTGGGCCGCAGGGCCGTGAAGCCCTGGCGGACTTCCCGCGTGTACGTCACCTCTGGAATGTGCTGATGGGCCTGCATCTGCTGGAACAGGAGGTTGGACAGGGTGCGGCGGTAGGTGCCCAAGATTTCGCGGATGTCGGCGTCGCTGAAATCCTGGGCGTGGAAGTGCGCCACGACCTGCTCGGCGAGGTCGTACAGGACGTCTGCATTCTGTTCGTAACTGACTTCCGGGTTGTCCATCAGGACGCTGACAACGCTGTCCTGCACGCGCTGATCCACGATTCCCTCGTATTTCTGGAGGCCGAGGCGTTCGCGGGAGTTATCGTTCAGGGCCTGCACGATCAGGGTTTTCGAACCTGGCTGAAGTCTCACGTCACTCAGGTCCAGCGTGAACGGCTGGAAGACCGTGTGGGCCTCGCCGACGGGCGTAACCGTGATGCGCGGGATGCTGATGGTCTGACCGACGATCTGCTCGGTCGCCTGCCGCACGACGGTCGCCACGTCGACGGTGGGCTGCGCTGCCTGCGTGGGAGCTTCCAGCAGGGTGGGCTGCGTGCTCGCCTGCTGCGCCAGCTGGGTCTCGACGGCCTGCACGAGTGCCTCCTGCACCTCCGGTTTCAGGAGGGCCTCGGCGTTCGGAACACGGGCGACCTGGCGGCTGAAAAGTTGCGCCGCCTGGTACGTGGCCTGCGCGATCTGCTGCGCCTGCGGGGTCGTGAACATCGGGGCGGGCGCACTGCCCGGCACCGACCCGGCCCCGGTGGCCGTTCCGTCTGCGCCTGGCTTGCCCTCGGTGGCGGGGGTGATCATGCCCAGTGCTCCCAGGATGCCCGGCTGCGACACGACGGTCTGCGTGGCCTGTACCTGCCCCTCTCGGCTGAGCAGCACCCGTTCCATCAGGCGGACGGGACTGTCCGCGCGGTTCGCTTCATCCACGATCTCCTGGAAGCGGTCGTGTGCCACGATGCTCAGGCGGTCTAGCGGGTCTCTCAGCCGCTCCCCTTCAGGGCTGGTGATTCGGCGATTCACACGCTGCCCGAACGGGAGGCGCAGCCCGCGCCCGATGCTCTGCTCAATCAGCGTGCGGGCGTTCGCGGCGCGCAGGGGCACGATGGTGTACAGGTTCGTGACATCCCACCCCTCCTTGAGCATGTTCACGTGAATGACGATCTCGGTCGGTTCGTCCGCACGCTCGACGCGTAGCAGGCGTTCGATCATCAGGTCTTCCGCCGTGTGATCCACCTGAATGGCTCGGCCCTCGTACCGCCCGCCGAAGAACGCGTCCGACTCAATCAGTTTTAGCAGCGCCGCCGCGTGCGTCGTATCCCGCGCGATGACCAGCATGAATGGCTTCACCCTTCCCAGCCCGGACTCCAGCGCGTACACCGCGAGTTCCGCCTTCACGTTCTCGTGAAGGCGCACCCCGTCCTCCAGCTTCAGCTGCTCCAGGGCCTCCGCCGAGAACCGCTCTGGGTGGAAGTCCTCACGCGTCACGACCGCTGGGACCTTCACGAACCCGTCCGCAATGGCGCGAGCCAGCGTGTAATCCATCACCACGTTCCTGAACGCCACGGGGCCGCGCGTGGACTCCACGAACGGCGTCGCCGTCAACTCCAGGCCCAGGCGAGGCTGCAACTCGTTGATGGCCCGCACGCCCGCCGACGCCCGGTAGCGGTGAGACTCGTCCATCAGCATCACCAGATCCGGCAGGTTCTGCAGGTACTCGAAGTAACTCCGGCCCATCTCCAGGTTCTCGTGCGGCTTACGGATACGTGGCTCGCGCCCGCCACGCACCTCGGAGTTGATCTTGCTCACGTTGAACACGTTGATGACCACTTTTCCGAACAACCGCGACCCGCTCGTCTCGGCCGCTTCGTAGTTGTCCCCGGTCACGATCACGGGCGGATCAATTTGGAACGCCTGCAACCCCCGCAGCACGTACTTCGGGTTGTCCGCCTGGAAATCCCCAATCAGCTTGTTGTAGATCGTCAGGTTCGGGGCCAGCACGAAGAAATTGTTCACGCTGTGCACTAGGTGTAAGTACGCTACCATCGCGCCCATCAGGCGCGTCTTACCCACCCCGGTCGCCAGGGCGAACGCCAGCGACATGAACTCCCGCTCGAAGTCCGAGAAGCTGTGCCCCGCAGGCAACCTCTCTGACACCCGCGCCGCCCACCCGGCCAGGGCCTCTGCATCCGCGTTCTTCGGCGGCAACCCGGCCCCCAGCAGCACGTCCAGCCGCTCCAACGCCTCCCGCTGCGGCGCACGTAGACTCAGACGATCTGCGATCTCCCGCACCCGCCGCCCATTGGGCAGCACCATGCCCGCCAGAGCGGGCGACTGTGCCACACTTCCCGCCGGAATCACGCTCCCTCCCCCCCATCCACGTCAGTGAACAACCCCGGTCCCACCTGTACCGCCTTCTTCCGCCCGCGCGTTTCTGCCGCCACAGGCTTCGCCTCGGGTGCCCGTTCCTCCGGGGAACTCGACTGCGGCAGGTTCGCTACATTCAGGCTGTAATCGTCATGATCCCAGTCGCACCGCCGCAGCAACGACAGAGGAATTTTCTTCAATGTCAAATTCTCCAGCGTCTCTCCTGCCGAATCGAACGCCGTCGCCAGGATCAGCAGCGACCGTTCCGGCCCCACCTCCTCACTGATCTCCACCAGTTGCGCGTATGTCAGGTAATTCGTGGTCACGTAGATGAAATCCCGCTCGGTGCTGCGACCATGCATCCAGTAGAACTGGGGGTTCTGACTGGGATCGAACGTGAACCCCTCGATCTTGCAGCACGCCTCGGCCAGCATCTCGGCGTTGTACTGCGCGTTCACCACATACTGCCCCCAGCGGTCCTTCTTTAGCAGGCTGGGTGCCAACTTGAAGTACTGGAAGCCCCCACCGCCCTGCCATCCAACGGCCTGTGAGATGCCGCCCTGGTCGATGCCGTCAATGACTTTCTTCAGGCGAGGAATGATGTGCGTGTGCGCGTGCTCGCCCAGCTCCACCATGATCCAGCGCCTCCCCATCTTGTGCGCCACCGCCCCAGTCGTACCGGAACCAGCGAAAGAATCAAGCACGAGGTCGCCGGGTTTAGTGGCGAGGTGAATGATGCGCTGAATAAGTCGCTCGGGTTTGGGCGTAGCAAAAGCTTTAGATGCGCCAAACAGCTCATTGCTTTCTTTCTTGGCTTCTTGGTTGTGCCCAACCTCTTTATTAGTCCACCATGTCCAAGCATTGACTCCTTGGGACTCACTTAGAAACGTCTTTCTCCTAGGCATTGACATTTTATCTTGACCGAAATAGATTCGCCCGTCCGCGACTAGCTCAAGATAAACTTCCTCTACATTTTTCCAGCAGACACCCTCTGGTGGATAGTACTCTGCGCCACCTGGAGTGGTGATTTTGTACATCTGGTTTGGCCTAAATCCCTGAGCGGTGTAATCGGAAGAAACCCAGGGTCCGCGAGGATCATTATCGGGGTTTTTAAATTGAGCTTCTTGCTCTGGGCTCCTAGGAAGTTTATTTAAAGCGATTTTAAAAGATGCATATTCTTTAGCAAAGGCAATGATATGCTCGTGCCCAGCCCCAATTGTGGATCTCATATCAGGAGAGGTGCGCTTTTGCCATACTATATTAGCAACGAAGTTGCTCCTTCCGAACACTTCATCACATAGCACTTTCAGGTAATGCACTTCGTTGTCGTCAATACTGATCCAGATGCTTCCGTCCTCGCTCAGCAGATCGCGCAGCAATTCCAATCTCTCACGCATCATGCCCAGCCACAGGCTGTGCTCCATCCCATCGTCATAATGCTCGAACGCTGAACCCGTGTTGTATGGCGGGTCAATGTAAATGCATTTCACCTTACCGCGCACGGTGCTGTCCGTTGCCAGGGCTTTCAGCGCCAGCAGGTTATCCCCGAAGATCAGTCGGTTATCGAACAGGTCACGGTCGGTCCTGCGCTCGGCGGCGTGATAGCTCAGCGCCGGGTCGGGCAGCAGAATGCGGGGTTCCAGCAGCGGGCGGCGGTTGTCCTTGCCTACCCACGTGAGTTCCAGTTTCAGGTTGCGGCGTTCAGTCATGAGCTTCCTATTGTCCCGCAGGTGCGGGTGTGGGGACTGTAGTGGGAGAGGTAGGGGTCAGGTGCGTCTGTTTGCAGGTGCCGCCGCAGGTGCCGGGCAGAGTGTTTCGGGCGATTGTTCTGGTGTAGGTGCGTCTGCCGCAAGTGGGGCAGAGGATCAGGTCGGCCAGGGCCAGGGTGGCGGATGCGAATTCGCGGATGTCGTGGTCAGTGATGTCGGCGCTGGTCAGGTTAAAGTGCGCGCCGACTTCGTTGCGGATGAATGTCAGGGCTTTCAGGCGGTCCAGGGTAGGAAGCCAAGGTTGTGGGGGGTATCCGGGGCGCGTGGTGTGCCATGTGCGGGCTTCTTTTGTGACGGCGGTGAGCAAGGGATCCAGAGTGTATTTGTTCTGCGGGTGTCTAGGGAGGCTGAGGTTGAACGCGAGAGTCAGGTGGTCGAGCATGGCTTCGAGGAGGACGCCTGCTTTGCTGGCGACGGCCTGCCGGTCTAGAAAGGGGGCTCCGCTCAGGGTGCGGAGTTCGGTGGTGTTGGGGATGACATGGCGGACGCTGATGCCGTGCGCGAGGGTCCAGGTGCCGAGTTCGTGTACGTCGACGTGTTTCTCGGGGAGTTCGTACCTGAGTTTGTCGAGCCAGCCCCGGTAGTGGGTGATGACGATGATCTGTGAGAGGGTGCCGCTTGTGGCTTCGTCCAGGAGCATCTGGTCGATGCGGTTCAGGTGGGCGGCGTCGACGCTGGTGAAGACGTCGTCTAGGACGATGATGGCGCCTGGGGTGGTGTGTTTGATCACGGCCAACCAGAAGCAGAAGCCCAGGGTGTCCAGGTGCGCTTCGCTGTAGAAGCCCTGTGGGGCGATGTCGTCGTGTCCGTGGAAAGAGGCTTTCTGGTGCAGGCTGGCGGTTCTGTTGGGGTCGAGTTGAATGCCGCTCAGGCCGATGGGTTCGCTGGGGTGGATGCGCTGGTACAGCCGCTGGGTTTCGGCAGAAACCTGATCGAAGATCGCCTGCGTGAAGTCCAGCCGGGTCTGGCGCAGGGTGCTCTGCATGATGTTCAGGCGGGCCAGGGTGCGTTCTAGGTGGTGGGCGCTGGCAGTGGCTTCGGACAGATCGTCTAGGGCGATGCGTATTGCGCGGTGATTTTCCAGATTCGTCTGGTTCAAGAACAGGCGACTGTCGGTGTCCTGTACTTCCTGGAGGGTGGTGGTGGTCTGCTGGGCCTGGGTTTGCGCGGCGATCAGTTCCGTTTGCGCGGCGGTCCAGGCGTGCCGGGCGCTGTCGAGGTTATGCTGGGCAGCGTACCGCCGGGTGTTTAGGTTGTTTAGGTGCGTGGCGTCGTTCAAGCGTTCTTGGATGTCCTGTTTCAGGCGGGACAGGTTGATGGGTTGCTGGCAGGTAGGGCACTGATCGGATTGGGTGTGCGTCAGGTACGCCTGCGTGAGTTCCAGCAGGTGGATCAGGTCGACGTGCAGGGTCTGACCCTGGTCTCGCAGCTGGGTTTCCAGGAGGTCGAGTTCCTGTTGTGCCCCCTGGAATTTCTGGGTGGTGTGGGTGTGGTGTTCCTGCGCGGCATGCAGGCGGCGCAGGTGTTTCAGGCGTTTCTGGTCTGCGCGGATGTGTTCACGCAGGGTGTTTTCATCTATCGCTGTTCGTTCCTGCGCCCAGTTGACGGAGGACGTCCCGGGTCGATTTTCGATATCCCATAGATCGTTCAGGAGCGACTGCACATGGTTGATGGTGGTGGTGGCGTCGGTCAGCCTGCGGTTGACTTCCTGGGCGGCTTCCTTGAGTTGTGTTTCGCTGCGTTCCACCTGGGTCACGTCGATCAGGCTCTGAAGTTGCTTGTAACGGTCACCTGGGGTGTCCTCGGTAAGTTTCAGCAGGGAGCGGCGGCGCAAGACGCGCACGGCAGGCCTCAGGTGGTCGGGGCTGATCTGGGCTTTTCCGGCGGCGTTCAGCGTGCCGGTCCAGGTGCCGGAGTCGAACTCGATCTGCACCTCAACCTGTGCGGGGCGGGCGCCGATGGTGGGTAGGTGGTCCTTGCGGGTGGTGCTGCTGCGTTCGCCGACCGTGCCGTAGCCCTCATTGCAGACGAGGTCGATGGCGTCCACGATGGTGGATTTTCCAGTGCCGTTCTCACCGAAGATCAGGATCAGGGGTTTCCGGGCGAAGGTGATGTCGCTGCTGGCAGCGGCACCCCTAAAGTTCCGCATGGTGACCTGTTGAATGCGGGGCATCAGCGCCGCTCCCCGCTCTGCTCGGCTGCAAGGGCGTTTTCGGCCAGGGCGATCCAGTCCTCGGCGCTCAGGGTGCCGCCCGTCAGTCCGGTGTGCAGGCGCTGCTGGTCTGCCGGGCGAATGAGTGTCTGTTCCTGGAAAACATGGGTGACTTTCTGGGCGAGTTCCTGACTGGGAGTGAGCGCTGGGGCTGGGGCGCGGTCGGTCATATCAGGCTCCATTGAATGGTGAACAGGGGCGTGAGAATCTCGTGCTCTTCGAGTTTCTTGGCCAGTTGATTGATGAGTTCCTGGCGTTTCTCGTCGATGCGGTCCTGCTCATCGAACAGGGTGCGGCGTTTGCGGGTGCGTTCCTTTTCAAGTTCCTGGACATGCTTCTGGGCGTCCAGTTTGGCCTGCAGGGTGGCGGCGACGGCGGCGGTGCGCCGCGCCTGTTTGATCTCGAGGTCCAGGTTCTTAATGTCGCGTTCCAGGCCGACTTTCAGGTCCTCGCTCCAAGCGTCGATGCGCTGGGCGGCGTCCTCGAAGGTCTTAAGGTTGCGGGTGTTGATGACCTCGCGTTTCTGCTGCTGCGCGGTGTCCAGCAGGGTGGCCAGTTCGGTTGGGGGGTGCAGGTGGGTGGGGCTGGGTGTAGCGGGCAGCCGGAAGAATTTCCGGGCGATATCGGTTTCCAGGATCTCGCCGTCGTCGGTCAGGGCGCTCAGCAGGAGGTGCTCTTCGGTCTGCCCGAGGGCTTCGACGCGGTACAGGGCGGCGCTGAGCCAGCCGCTCTGGCCGCGCATGTGCCGCAGCGCTCCGATGTGTTCGCTGGTGCCGTCGTACTGGAAGGTTAGGTGTTCGGTGGGCAGGGGACGGTCCTGCGCCTGTGTGATTAGGTGCTGCGCAAGGGGATGGCCCAGGCGGTATCGGTGTGTGCTGGGCTGGTCGGGCAGGTCGCGCAGTTGCGGGTCGCGGCGCGGCAGGGTGTACGTGCCGAGGGGCAGGCCGAGTCCGGCTGGGTCGTTTAAGAGCGTGAAGGTCCGGTCGCTGTCCGGGCTGAACTGGGCGTCCAGGCCGAGTTCGGCGCGGGTGAGGGCCATCAGCCAGCGGGAGAACTGGTCGAGTTGCTCGGTGCTTTTCTCCTGGCGTTGCTTGAGGACGCGGTGGACTTCCTCGTCGAAGTTCTCCAGGAGTTGCGCGCGGGTACGGGTCATGGCGGCTGCGATTTCGGTGTTCAACGACTGCTGGAGAGCATCGAAGGCGGCCTTGATGTCGGTTGGGGTGCGGCACTTCTGGTAGATGTCTGCGACGCGTTTCTCGAAGTCGACGCCGCTGCTCAGGGCGCCGATGACCTCATCGCTGCTGCCGAACACACCTTCGAACAGTTTGAATTTTTCGCTGAGCAGTTCGTAGACGCGCTGATCGGCTTCGTTGCCCTTGTTCAGGAAGTTCAGGACGACCACGTCGTGTTTCTGCCCGTAGCGGTGGCAGCGGCCGATGCGCTGCTCGATGCGCTGGGGGTTCCAGGGCAGGTCGTAGTTGACGACCAGGGCGCAGAATTGCAGGTTGATGCCTTCCGCTCCGGCTTCGGTGGCGATCATGATCTCAGCGTGGTCACGGAACTCGTCCACGAGGGCGCTGCGCATGTCGGCCGTACGGGAACCGCTGACCCGGTCGGTGCCCTGGTGGCGTTTCAGCCACTGCTGATAGGTGGCGCGGCTGCGTTCGTCGGTGTTCGTGCCGTTGAACAAGACGATGCGGCCCTCATAGCCGTGGTCTTCCAGCAGGCCCAGCAGGTAATCCTGAGTTCGGCGGGATTCAGTGAAGATGATGGCTTTTCTAGGGGCGCCGCCACGTTCCGCTTCGGTGAAGGCGCGGCGCAGTCCACTGAGGAGCGCCTCGCCTTTGGCGTTCTGCCGGATGTCCTGTGCGGCGGTGTACAGGCGTTCAAGTTCGGCAGCTTCCTCGCCGAGCTGTTCGCGGGCTTTGGCGTTGAGGGGTTCTGGGGTGTCCTCCCACTCGTCGGCCGTTTCGGCGTAGGCGTCGTAGTCGCTGCTGAGATCGTCATCCACGGTGCCGGAGGCGGGCAGGTTCCGCAGCTCCTGCTGCACGCGGGCGTGAATGGTGCCCAGTGCCCCGGCAATGGCGAAGGAACTGGAGGCCAGCAGTTTGCGCAGGATCAGGGTGATGAGGTTGCGCTGACTGTTCGGCAACGCGGCCAGGTGCTCGCGCTGCAGGAACTCGCTCACCTGTTCGTAGAGGCGCTGCTCCCCGTAATGTGGGGTAAATTCCTCCACGAGGACGTGCCTGCGGGTGTAGTTGACGTACTGCGTGACCTGTTTTCTCAGGGTGCGGTGGCAGAAGGGCTGCAGGCGGTTCTTAAGGTTCTGGAAGGTGGCCGGGTTACTCAGGTTGCTGTACTGCTCGCGGAAACTCTGCAGGTCGCCGAACACCTTGTCGTCGAGCAAGCTGACAAGTCCGTACAGTTCCAGCAGACTGTTCTGCAGCGGAGTCGCCGTCAGTAGGAGCTTGGGACTGCCGGACAGGGCTGTTTTCAGCGTTCCGGCGACCTTGCTGCCGCTCTTGTACACGTTGCGTAGGCGGTGCGCTTCGTCCAGCACGACAAGATCCCACGGCACTGCCTGCACTTCCAGGGCGCGCCGGGCAGCGAACTGGTAGGAGCAGATCAGGATGCGGTCGGTCATGAACGGGTTTGCCGTTCCGCCTTTCACAGCAGCGTTGAAGGACGCGCTCTCGATGATCTCGACCGGCAGGAAGAATTTCTCGGTCAGTTCCACCTGCCACTGCTTGCGCAGGTTGGCAGGAACGACGATCAGGATGCGCCTGCGGTGCTCGGCCCACTTCTGCGAGATTACAAGGCCCGCCTCGATGGTCTTGCCCAGACCGACCTCATCGGCCAGCAGGGCGCCCCCGGAGATGGGGTTTTGTACGGCAAACAGTGCGGCGTCCACCTGGTGTGGGTTCACGTCCACCTGGGCATCGACCAGGGCTCCGGCGAACTGGTCGTCTTCATCCGAACCGCGCCTGCGATTGAGTTCGTAGGCGAACAGTTTACTGTGCTGGAACGAGATCACTGTGCGGCAAGTATGGCAGGCAGTTCGTTGCCAGGAGGCTCAAATGACGCTTCATGTCAGTCAAAGCACCGGGCGATCTCCATTCGCCGCGTTTGTGCAAGACAGGTCAGTGGATGGGCAGGCCCTGACTGTCAGTCCGACCGGTCTGGGTTCAAAGTGCCCCTGTTGGTGCCTCAGGTGGAGCATGGTGGGCTCTGCCGATCACCTACGCTGGATTTATGGCCTCGCAACTCAACCGTTTCGTCTGGGAAATGTACCTCGATTCGCTGGAAGGGACGCAGGCAACCGACTATTTCGCGTCTTTGGAGGATTACGCGGAGCGCTCCGGTCTGCTCAATCCGTTTTTGAATGTGGGTGACTGGATCGTCCTTCTTGCCGATGAAGAGCAGGCCCCTGAACACATTCCGATGGTCAAAGATGACCTGGACTTCGTGAACGCCGTCCGGGCTGCTGCTGCCGCCACTGCGGTCAGCACGCCTGAGGAAGTGAGGGCACTCCTCACCAACCTGATCGAATCCGGAACAGTGCACTTATCAGATGCAGAAGACGACATTTTAGATCTGCGTGACGCGTTCGTGAACCTGCCCCTGCTCAGCCTCGGCCTGCATTTAGCCCATCCAGACGTCTTTCTGCCTTACGGCTTCACTGGTCATTACCACTTCGTACCCAAAATCGCCGAGGAGTTCGGGATCGCTCTTCCGCCCGTCCCCGCCAAAAAAGAGCGACTCGAACGCTGGATTTACTTCGGTGCATTCTGCGCCGCCTTCCAGGAATTCAGGAGGGCGAATGAACTCCCCCTCCCTGAACTGCTCGCGTTCATGTATGACTTCTCCGTCAACTATGTGGCCATGGAGCAAGAGGAGGAATTGCCCGAACCCCGCAATACCTGGCTATTGATCGGCGGGGTGACGAATGGCGATCTGGCCGATCTTGACGCGAGTGACACAGAAACCAGAACGCAGTGGCAGGGCAACCTCGATATGCGTCGAGGTGACGTCTGCCTGATGTACGTGCGCAGTCCACTGAGTTCCTTGCATTCCCTGTGGCGAGTCCTAGACGATGCCTATGAGGACCCCTTCTTCCACTACAAGCACGCGGTCCAGATTGGACAACCCACGCCCCTGCCGCGCCTTCACTTCCGCGACTTGGCCGCCGACCCCTTGCTCCGAGAGAACAGGTACGTTAAAGCCAAACTGCAAGGGGCCAGTGGAAAGGCGCTGACCCACGCAGAATACGAACGCATCCTTCAGATGGCCGCCTCCCTGGGCGAAGTGCCGACCACAGTGCCACATTTTCCAGTCTCGGAAGTGGTGAAACTGGCTGACCTATCCAACGAACGTGACGTTGAGGTCAAGTTAGTAGAACCTCTCCTGCGCCGACTGGGAATGGGTGAACCGGACTGGACACGGCAGATGCCCGTCCGCATGGGCCGTGGTGAGCGGGTCTACCCGGACTATGCTATCGGCGTCACTGGCATCGCCCCAGAACTACGGGTCCGCGCACTGGTGGAAGTTAAGTATCGAGCGCCCGGTGAGCGTGCTTGGCGTGAAGCGTTCCTTCAGGCAAAGTCATATGGTTTACGCTTGAACGCCGCTGTGATCATGACGGCGGCGGCCGAAGGTATACAGGTCTATGTCCGTCAGTTCAGTACCGGACACCTTAGCCTCCAGGGGCGCTAGGAGCTGAAAAACCAGTCGTGAAGAGGTTGACAAAGGTCACTCGTGCTGGACGAGCCCACCGGAGTGCGTGTGCGAGGCACTCCCAACCAGCGGTGACCAGGCTCAACGCCTTGCGGCCATGAGCC
>NZ_PYSV01000036.1 GCF_003028415.1 Deinococcus arcticus | reverse complement strand
CGTGGTGAAGATGGGTTTGCGGGAACTGGTACGGTCGCTCGGCCGGGAGTCAGCCCGCCTGGGCGACTTGATTGACCTCTTGACGCCGTTCCACACGCACTCCCCAGAAAGTGTCGGGTACTGAGCATGCAGACTTATGCCGTTATCAATAAGAGGGATACATTGGCAACGCCTTTGGATGAGGGGAAAAGAACCCTCGACGTTCTGGGCTGGGGAGACAGGGCTCCCGGCGCACGCTCGCGCCGGGGCTGCGGTGCCCAGGGTTATGCGCCTTCTGGAACCTGAGGGACGGGCACTGGAACGTCGGTCTCATCCCCCGTGCCATTCTGGTACCCGACCAGGGGCAGGTACACCGGGCCGGCCATCCCGGCGGCGGCGAGGGCCTGCCGGGCGTCCGCAGAGATGAACAGCTGTGTGGGCTGAATGCTCAACCGGAAGAATGGGGGCAGGCCGTCTGCAGGCACGTGCAGGGCATACTCGCTGATGGTCACCAGGCCCTCAATGGCGCGGCTCCGACGCATCTCGCTGCGCTCTTCATCCAAGATGTCCAAGTGCTCCGTGAGATGCACGATGACGTAGTCGCGGTCTGCGGTCTCCAGGCGCCGCTCGACGAAGTCCTCGCTGGGGTCCGGCTCGTCACGCCGGAGGATCGGGTCGATGATGGCCAGGGGAATGGCCACGTGCGGGAACGCCCGCACGGCCAGCAGCAGGTCGAGCATGCGGCGAGACATGATCGGCCACTGCTGATCATTGCTCGGGTAGTGCGTATAGCCCACGGTGCCGAAGCTGGCCGACATGATGATGGGCTCGGGCAGGTTCGCCGGCAGGTTCGTGTGGGCGGTCCACACGCCAAGCGGGGCGAACGCCTCGGTCTGCTCGAGCATCAGGTCGTAGAGCTCATCGGTCCCAAGCAAGTGGTTGGTGCCCCAGAGCAGCTGGTAGGCGGGATCGGTCATGCCAGATTCTCCTGCGGCCCGCCAGGCGCGCTGGCCAGGCGACCGTCCTTGAGCGGGATCTTGCCCTTCTGAATGCGGTCGCGCATCTCATCGGCGATGTCGTCCATCACGACCTTCAGCTTGTCCTTGGGTACGAGGTCGAGGCTTCCGTACGCCCGCTCCAGGGCCACGCGGTTGGTCTCGAGAAGTCCGGTGACGATTGCGTCGTACTGTGGGTGTGAGCTCCAGTGACCTGCGGGGTTGGTGGCGGGATCGAACGCCATCTTTCCGGGGAGGCCCATCAGGTTCTCACCGCGGTCGAGGCTGATGCCAAGGCGCTCTGCAGCCTGGCCGAGTGGATGGTCTTTGATCAGGTTGTCGGGCACGAGGTGGTGGATCTGATGTCCACTCGGCAGCGCGCCATGCATCTTCTTGTCGTTGTTCTTCATCAGCGTGGGGTCGCTGAGTCGGCTGCTGCCCTGTCTCAGGAAGATCTTGCCTGAGCCGTCAACTCCCAGTGGCGCCACAACGTCGTCGTCGGCCATGCCCCGCTTCCGGGCGATGACGATCTTCCCGCCTGGAAGCCGGCGAGTGTAGTACTCCAGTGGCAGTGGCTTCTTGCCCAGAGGGGTGCCGATGAGCGTCCTGATCGTCACCCAGTTCTTGGGCGGGCGGCCGAGCACCTCGCGGATCACGGCCGCCTGGCTGGCGCGCGCGGCGACCTGCAGGGGGTGAGGGGCCGGCGGGTCATCTGGGCCAGCTGCGCCGTCACAACCTGGATTTGGTGATCTTGGCGCCGAGCTTCGTGCTCTTCAGTGGCTTGGCGACGGCGTCACCCAGCCCCGGGATCATGCTGATCAGCGAGAGGCCCGCGCCGAGCCAGTCCCCGCGCGCGACGCTGAGGGCGGCCGACCTGCCGTCAGAGATGGGCGTGGGATCAACCAGACCTGCGATGTCGGCGGCGGCCTGAGTCATATTCAGCGCAAGCTCCTTGTTGAGCCCGTCCAGCTTCTTGCGCATGGCGGCGATGTCAGCGGCACTGGCCGGCCTCGTGGGGAGACGCTGGAGGGCGGCTACGCCTGTCGTGGGCGCCTGACGGTTCACCGGACGTGCCGTGCGGGGCATCTCACTGCCTGCCAGCTTTGCGCCCATTGTGCGCGCTTCCGCTTCCAGCCCAGCATCGGGTCGGGCCAGAGGGTCAATGGCAGACTGAAGAGAGAACCAGCCTCCTCAGCGAATGTGCTCACGCGCGGAGGGCAACTCAAGACGTCAAACTGGAGGAAATAGATGCTCGTGCACATCACCTTGGATCTCACCGAAGAAGCAACAGAGGCCAGAGCGGACGCCGTCCTGGAAGCCTTGCACGGTGCGGGCATGCGCGACATAGATGCCAGGTTTTTAAAACGCTATGCCCTGGTCTCAGGGCAGCTTGAGGCGTCCCAGATTGAGGCCGTCGAAGCCCTGGACGTGGTGAAGGCCGTGGAGCCTGACGGCACCGTCACGGCTCTTTGAACTCTTCTGTTTTGATGGGTTCAAAACCGTTAAAACCAGACTGTCAGCAGGCTTTTAATAGTTGATATCTTATGCATCAAATTGGCGTAGTGCTGCTAATAATCGATCTTAGATTTCTAAGACATGTTTGGGCTCATCCGCGCTGTTATACTTATTCTGCATCCTTCTGTTGCAACGCGAGCAGTTGCCTGTCCGTACGTGGCGTTACTTCTCACGTCCACTTCGCCGTAGGGAGTGAGGTGTCGCGTCTGCGCGTGCGTGAGGCGGCCGTCCGGGCGCGGTTCGACCATCAGGCGGAGATACCGGGTTCCGCCGGCGCGGGGCCCGTCACGGTGCGGTGCAGCCGGATGGCCCAGGCGAAAATCTCGTCCTATACTGCGCCGCCTCCCTCTACCGCCCGCTCCTGCAGTACCTGCCTGTCGAGCACACCACCGTTGAGGGCTTTCAGCTGCAGAGCGAAGTACAGCATCGATATGGCATCACGGCAACGGCACTGGCCAGCTTCACTCAGCATTACGGTGTCTCTTCCGAACGCCTGTGTCGCCGGCTCCTCGATCTCGCGCTGTGCCTCGGGTCTGCGTACCGCATGCCTGATGACGAAGTACGGAGCCTGCTGCACTGGCGGTGGCACAGCCGCCACCGCCGCACTTCCATTCACTCTCCCACACCGTTCTCCGCCATCCAGGCCGGCAACCTTCATCAGGTGGAATCGACCCTGTATCCCCACCCGCGTTCAGGGAGCTGGAGGTGACGTGTGGGCATTCGGCGGTGGAGCCCGAGCGGGTTGACGCACGGCGCATTGTTGAAGTCCTGATCGAGCCTGGCAGTTACCAGCTCTGGGTGACCTTCAACGGGTCCCAGACACACCGGGTTGATCTCCAGCCGCTGTTGCAACTGGAAACGCACCGATCCCTCCGTCTCCGCACTCTCTTTCCCCGCATTAGCCTGACTCCAGAAGGGGACCATCTTGTCTGGCCTGGAGGGGTGCGAGTGGACACCTCTTCCCTTCTGCACGAGCCGGGAGCACCCCTCCCTGTGCGAACTGTGGCCGTTATTCCCTCTGCGCAGCGCTACCGTCCCCTCTTGCCTTACCTGCAGTTTCAACAGCCGCACACCTACCTGCGGCCTGCCCCGATTGAGCCCATGGAGGTCCAGCGGGTCCTGAACCTGCGCACCAGTGAACTCAACCAGATCCTGCGCGGTTCCAATGTTCCGGCTGAGCCTCTCCTGAACAGGCTGTACGACCTGGGGATGTTTCTCACCGGGCATTTCGCGCCGGAGCACCTGTACGCGCTGATGCGCCGCCCGTGGCGATATGGTCAACAGCAACATCCCCACCAACCCCTCCTCCACACCATGCTGGGCTGTCTGCAACACGGTCGGCCAGATTTGATTGAGCGGCCGTGTCTGCTGATTGCAACTGGCCATGAGATGCCATTCGCCCACCAGTAAGCCCTGTCCTCAAGCAGCATTCCAGGTCCGAGTCCGCGCGCCTATTCAGCCCAATTTGAGGGTTTCATCGCATCACCCATCCACAAATGCGGCGGACAAACGTGTGGCCGCCCCGTACACTCCAGGCCGTCGGGAGGTCCACCATGACATTCGCGCCGCGCCGTACCCCCACCCAGGCACCGACCCAACGGTCTGTGGCCTCTCTGTCATCCCAGCCGCACGCGTCTGAAACCGAGGTCAAACAGCGTCAGGCCCAGCAGGCCGTCTGGCGTCATACCGTCCGGCCCGTGAAGGCGCAGCAGCAGGCGGTGCAAGCACCATTGCGAGCCGCCATGCTCGAACAGCAGGAGCGGCACCGCCTGCACCTGCAGCGTCAGGCTCTACAGGCCCAGTTGGCGGCCTTTCCAGTAGACAGTGAGGTCACCCCTTTAAGTCAACCACCCCTGGCGGCGCCGCCTTCCGCGCAGCCTGAGCGCCCTGAGGCGTGGGTTTCGATCATGCGGGCGCGGGCACAGGAGGTCGAAGGGCAACGTCTGGATGACCGTCAGTACGCCCAGTTCACCGCCCTTCAGCGTCAGGTGGCGCATCACCTGGCGCAGGGTTTCCGACGTGACACAGGCAGCCCCCAGAGCCGGTACGACACCTACGGCGAGCACCTGGCCAGCCTGCGACAGCATCCGATCAGCGCCCCGGTCGCCCGGGCGGTGCTGGGCCTGGTGCCACCTGGGGAACGTCTGGCCCTGCAGCGCGCTGTAGACGCCGCCGCACAGCACCATGAAACGCAGGCCGCACAGGCAGCTGAGGCGCATCAGAGGGCCACACTGCAACGGCAACTGGCTGAACTGGACGCCGAAGCCACCCAACCTGTTCTGGCGCGGATTCAGGCCCGCCGCGGGTCAGGGAATCCCCTTCCCAAAGCGGTTCAGCGTCACCTTGAGCAGGGCCTCAACCATGACCTGAGCAAGGTCCGCATTCACGATGATGCTGAAGCGGACAGGTTGGCCAGGGGCGTGAATGCCGTGGCCTTCACCACGGGCATGGACATCTTCTTCCAGGCGGGCACGTTCAACCCGAACACCCAAAGCGGCCTGGAACTGCTGGCGCACGAAGTCACCCACACTGTTCAGCAGGCGCAGGGCAAAGTTGGTCCAGGGATTGATCCTGACGCTGGCCTGGAAGCGGAAGCCCGGCAGATGGGCCAGCGCCTGAGTGCGCAACCCTTCGCGCTGGCCCCGTCACGGGCCCTGGTCAGGCCTGCTCAGGCGCAGAAGACCTCATCCACTGGCAGCTTCCAACGGAAAACGGTGGACCCCACAGCCGCGCTTCTCGCTGCGGCCAACACCGTCCGGCGGCAGATGGCGGCCGGACAATTCGATGCCGCTGTCAAAAGCATTCAGAAGATGCCGCAGGCCCAACGGGACAGCGTGGTTGGCTTGCTCGCCGCAACACGGCCACCGGGCTGGGACGCCCTGCGCCAGGCCCTCCTCAAGGCCAGGGTCAGCAGCCCAAGTATCGACCTGTGTCTGGCCGGTCCCGTGCTGTACGACCCCCTCAAGGGCCCTTCACTGGCGACTATTGCCCTGGAAACGGCAGGGCGGTACGTCAACATGCCGCTGGGCACAAAGCTGGAAAAAGCCATTCGGTACGCGCCGGTCGGTGAGGCGTTCCGCAAGCAGTTCCTGAGCATGATCAGCCTCAGTGCGCTGGTGGGCGCCGCCGCCATCTTCGTGGTCCTGCAGTTGACCCCCGCAGGGTGGGCACTGGACGCAGCGATCATCATTATCAGTGTGGCCACCTTTGGCCCGGCGGCCTTCGCGATCGGAGAGCACCTGGGGGCGTTCTTCCGGCTGGCTGCCCGGGCGACGAGCGAGGAGGACCTGAAAGTTGCAGGGAATCACTTCGCGCAGGCCGCCGCGGTCGTGGGAACCACCGCGCTGGCCGGCCTGATCGGGAAAGCCGTGGGCAAGACGGCCGGGAAGGGGACAGTGGCCCTCCAGCAACGGGGCCTGGGCGTGCCCACTGCCGCGCAACAGGCCCTGCCGCTCTGGCAGAAGCAGTACAGCGCCGCACTGAAACAGGGGCTCAGTGCACGGCAGGCCAGTCTGTCCGCCACCATGAAGGTGCAGGCGCCAACCGCAAAGCCGCTGCAACCGTCCAGTGCGATGAACACGGTCTACGAGGGCAGCCGGGTGGCCAACAAGGAACTGATTCCCCTCACGGCGTACCTGTCGCGCCGGTACAACGTGAAATTTGAGACCCGCAATGGCCTGAAGGACGTCACCCGCTCGACCGAGAAGGTGAACGCGGATTACCAGGGCAATGCCGCCCAGCTGCTGGACGTGTCCGGGTCCCGGTTGCTGTTCACCAAACTGGATGATGTCTACGGCGCACTGGCCTATATCCGCAGCAAATACAACGTGGTGCAGATCAAGGACCGGTTCGTTGCGCCCATGGCCAGTGGCTACCGGGATATTGTCCTGAACATCCGGGCGAGCAACGGCTATGTGGTCGAGCTTCGGCTGGAATTGACAAAAATGTCCAGCTTTGCCGCCAGGGAACACCTCTGGTATCAGGAGCGGCGGACCATTGAAGCCACCATCCGCCAGCAGAACCGTGCCCCGACCGCACAGGAGAAAGCTCGGCTGGTAGAGCTTAAGAAGCTCGCCGAGGATGGCTACGCAGCCATCTGGGCAGAAATGACGAGGGGAAACAAATGAGCAACGTGGTCGTGCGGTATTTCGTGGTTGGCGTGAGGCCCGTCAAGTACGTTGGTCTGGAGGACAGCATCTATCTGGGTGCGGCGTATGCCCTGGACTGGCAGACCGGAAACTTCGTATCTCACGATGATTATCTCGACAACATCCATGGACGCCCATACAAGGATGAAGCCGAGGAGATCTCGCAAGAGGAATTCGACGCCATGGTCGCTTCTTACCGGCAGGAGAAAGGACTGACCAAGTGTGATGACGCCGCGTTCGAGCAGGGGCTGCGGTATTACCGGGACGTTCTCTCGCAAAGCTGAGCCGGCGTACGGCTGTCCAGCATCTCCAGCGGTGCCAACATTTTTTATACGTTTGGTCGGTTCTGGCAACTTAACGAGAAGCAAGCCGGGCGTCCAAGCGGGCAGCCTGAAATTCAGGCTGCCCGCTGCACTCCGTCCTCCCATATGTGCAAGGCGGCTGTCAGGTGGTTTCGTCGGACTTGAGCGGGCATGGTTGTTCGGGTGTGCTGGTGAAGATTCGAGACTCGGGCGTGGAGGGCAAGGAACGCCTGGGCGCGTCGTCGTCGCTTGAAGCCCAATTGTTGCCGCTCTGGTCGGCGGGTTGGGCGGTGCGACTGTTCAATGAGATTGTTGCAGCGTGCCATGGAAGTCACCTGGACGTGCTCCACGGTGTGGAGCACGGGGAGTTCCCGGATTGCCGCCCCGTAGCGCCAGAGTTTGACAGTGTAGATGACTTCTGGCGTGTCGTACTGACCCAGCAGCTGAGCGAAGAAGGTACGGGCCGCTTCGGTATCTCGGCAGCGTTGCAGCAGCATGTCGAGCACAGCACCGTGTTCGTCCACGGCTCGCCACAGCCAGTGAGTGACTCCTCCCACCTTCACGTGCACCTCGTCCAAGAACCATCGGGAACCCCGTCGGGGTTCTCGATGACGCAGGTCCTCAGTGAGCACGGGGGCGAACTTGATGTTCCATTGCCGTAGGGTCTCGTGACTGACCACGATGTCACGCTGGTGGAGCAATTCTTGGACGTCCCGCTGGCGAAGCGGGAAACGGTGGTACAACCAGAGCGCATATCCGATGACGCTGAGAGGAAAACGGTAGCGGTACGGCTTCCGGTCTGTCGCAGCTCACCAGCCTACCGGCGTTAAGTTGCCAGAACCCGCCGACACCTGACTGAACCCCCGGAGGTCATACCAGCTGAGCCTGGGGCCGTAGATGTTCGTGGACTTGGGCACGCCCGTGAGGCCGAGCAGCGCCAGCACCTTCTGGTAATCACGACCGGGATTCAACGCCTGAATGGGGTCTCCCATCAGCACGAACTTGTCGGCCTTCTGCCCTTCATGCGTGACTTCGAGGACGTACCCCGTGGCGTTGGTGTGGCGCCATTCGGACCCGGGGCGTCCGCCGAGCATGTTGCGAGCGATGCCTGTGGGGTCTGGAGGCATGAATGTCACGTTTCAGGGAGGAGCTTGGACGGTGCGCGTCGATTGAACGTCCCTCTTTTGGGATGGCTTCAAATACACGCTTTTCACCACTCATCTACGACACGCCTCAGGTGCTCGTCGTCCCATTTGGCGTAGATGCGCGCGGTCTCCAGCCCGCTGTGTCCCAGATGACGCGCGACGTCTTCCAGGTTTTTGGTGGCTTTATACAGGCGGGCTCCCGCCGTATGTCTCAGCGCATGGGTGCCGAGATAGGGCACATCAGCTTGTTCTGCCAGTGCCTTGAGCCGCTGTCTGGCACGCGTGGTGGTGTAAGGCAGTATGCGGGGCTCATCCGTTGCTGCCAAGGCGCGCCATTCCTCCAGGGCCTTGATCAGCCGCCGGGAAAGCGTCACCTGCCGCCGCTTGCCCCCCTTCCCGTGCTGAACAGTCAGCTGCCGGGCACTGAGATCCAGATCAGCCCACACCAGCGCCGTGCTTTCCGCCACCCGCAGACCAGCATGCCCACCCAGCAGCAGCATCACACGGTCCTGAATGTCTGCACAGTCAAGCAGGGTCGAGAAGTCGCTTTCCGAGTACGGACGCCGCCGTTCCCAGGGGGCGGTCGGATTGCGGCCAGGCCGGGCATCCAGGAAGACGTCCTCTTTCAAGGCACCGGCCCACCGAAGGGCGGCCATGAGGGCCCGGGCCGCAGCGAGGTACACCGTGACCGTAGACGCGGAGCGTTTCGCTTCAAGCATGCGGATCCAGAGCCGGGCTTCATCGGAGGACAGGCGCAGCAACCCGCCAGTACTGGATTCGACGTACCCCAGAAAGGCCCGGACGCCATGGGTATAGGTTCGCTGGGTCTGAGGCGAGGTCCGCGCGCCGGCTGGCCCAAACAGTTGTCGGTGGGCTTGAAGCAGGTCAAGCAAGACCGCTTCATCCAGGTCACGTGCGGCTTCGAGGGCCCGGCGGCGGCGTTCTTCGGGTGTCAGGCTGACCCAGTGGCGGGAAACGGCCATGGCCTCAGTGCGGAACAGCGCGATGCTGAGGGGCGACTGGAGGGCAGGGGCGTCTGGCAGAGGCACTTCGGCCGCCCAGGCGGCCGCGCGTTCAGCGTCACGGTCGGTCATAGCGAGAGGTGCAGTCTGAGCGCGGCGTCGAGTTGCCGCACCTGGGCATCGGACAGGCGACCGATGGGACTGGGCCCGAGGCGCGCAAAACTGATGGTCCGAATCTGTTCGGCCTGGGCTTTGCTGTCCTGGCTGAGGCCGGTTTCGTCGGCTGGCAGCAGCACCTGAAAGTCGTACACGCGGGAGACGTTGCTGGTTACGGGCACCACGGTGACCGCGCCTGCACCTAAACGGTCGACCGTGCGGTTGAGACTGTCGGCACTGACAATGACCACGGGTCTGCGCTTGTCGGCCTCGCCGCTCCTGACGGGATCAAGGTCAGCGACATACAGGTCACCGCGCCGCATTCGTCTCACCGTTCAGCCCATCCGAGGTCACGGCGTCCCACAGGTCGGCCTCGCCGGAGGCCTGCCACTCTTCAAGGGCGGCGGCGTACTGGGTTTCGAGCTCATGTTCGCGGAGCAGGGTGAGGGCCCGCGCGATGACCTCCGATTTGGAGCGGATCTGGTGCGCCTTCTGGTAGTGCATGACAAATTCAATCAGTGTGCTTTCCAGGCTCACACTCATCTTTTCAGAGTTCATAGCCAAATTTTATCGGAAAAAGAGTATGAAATAATCTGCCACTTGGGCACCTCTGCTCTTACGTTAAGACCAATTAACATAAAGACAAGAGCAGGGGAGAGCCCGGAGGTCAACAGCGCCGATCCAAGCTCCTGGTCTGTCCACAGGCGCCACGCGTATCCCTGGTGATCAGGTCGGAGGTTGAATGGGAAAGATCCACGGTGGGACAGCGAAGTTCGACTCCCTACTTCATCTGCGATCCGAGTTTCAAGGCTGGACGAGAGCTGACCTGCACAACAGGTGTGCCGACACCACAGTCATTCCCCGTGTCTGTCCTGGCTGTGAGCGTGAAGACGATGATTGCGGCTGGCGCCCGACCGGCACGGCCTAGACCGGAGCAGGGAACTCACGCTCCAGCGGATCGGAAGAGAACGTGCGTGATCGGGCTCCAGTGACTGGGTGCCTTTACCCCTCAAAAGCTTTGCGAAGGGCCTTCTTGGGCTTCCTACGAGCGAGCTGAAAAAACTTCGTCCTGGACGCTGAAAAATTTCTGCAAATTATGTGGTGACCAAAGTACGATGATGTCTTTGCTCAGGAACAGAACATACGCAACGAGGTGCCCTTGCGCTCTGTAGCCGACACGTGGGGAGATTCAGCAGCCAATCCTTGAACAAGTGGCAAAAGCCATCACGGGAGCAGGTCAAACAAAGATGCGGCCAGCCCGTGCCACTCAGTCGGAGAGCGGCTGGCTCTCTGGGCGACCGGACGCAGGCTCAAGGCCTGCTCCAGCAACGCGCTCACTGGCCGATCAGACATGCGATCATCGCCGCATGGTCCGAGTCGCCCTGCTGGACGGAGAGACCCCCGTCGTCCTGAACGAGCCTGGCCCGCCTGTGGCCGAACGAGACATCGCCGCCTTCGAAGCCCTGTTGGACCGCGCTCTCCCTGCGGACTACCGTGCGTTCCTGCTGGCCTACAACGGCGGTTGTCCCGTGGTCACCCAGGGCACGGGCGAAAACGGCGACGAGTTCATGCTGAGTGGTTTCCTCGAACTCCACCCGGATGACATGGATGAGCCTTACACGCGCCATCTCTGCACGCCTGCCCGTCGTGAAGCGGATTACTGTTGGGGCCTGCCTGTTGACGCTCTGGTGTTCGCGAATGACCCAGGTGGGAATCTGTTCACTCTCAGCCTGGACGACCCGCGTCACACCGTGCGGTTCATCGACCATGAGCTGGACGCGCCCTTCGAGACGCATCGGGTGCTGGCACAAGGTTTCACGGCGTTCCTGCAGTTGATCCGCTCGGTCGACGCCCAGGCAGCGCTCGACGCTGCCGAGCAACGCCACGAACGGGAGACGCTGACGCGTGGCCCATTCCCAGCCGCGCTGGAGGCACAAGTGCAGCGTGCCGAGGCGCTCCACCCAGAGGTGCGGGCGGCGGTGCGGCGCGCTGGCCTGGCGGTCTTCGACGCGAAGAGCCATTTCTCCTTGCATGCCGACCCGCACTCTCTCCATGTCTTTGACGTGATGCTGTGGCTGCACGAGACGGCAACGGGGCCAGGGATCACGCGTTCGGCGATGCACGAGGTGCTCCAGGGATGGTTTCGCGACACGCCGGACGGATTCGGACTCACTGGGTACGCGCCTGGCTTCTTGGACGATTGGTGGACGGCGCGATTTGACGACGGCATCCTGGAAGGCAACCCCGATGGCACAGGACGGTTCACGCCAGCGGCACGCGCGGCCCTTCTGGCGGCGCTGAACACCCACTTGAAGTGAGTCGGGCAGGGGTGATCTGTTGAGCCGTGTCATGAGCTGAAAACGGGTCAGAATCCTGCTCCCGAGCGCGGCTCCTCGCGCGTGGCGTAGGCCGTCCAGCCCATGTCCTCTGTCGATGCATTCCCTACACTCCTGGGGAGGTTCTTATGTGTCGGTACGCCCTGATCCCCTACAAAACGCATTACGCGTGCTTCTCGTGCCGGAAGACCTTTAAAGCTTCTCACCGAAGAGCCAATGGTGCCACGAAGATCTGCCCGCACTGCCGGGCCAGCATGACGATCATGGGCCACGATTTCAAAGCCCCGGTCAGAACCGACGTGTTGGCCTGGCGCAAGGTGGAATATCTGGCCGCACATGGGCTGGTCTTTGCCTCTTGTGGCTGTGGCGGGCCCGGGTACGCGCCGCGAACCATAGGTGACGCCCGGACGCTGGTTGAGTCACGCCTCGGAATTCCGGAAGGGGTGCGGCTGCTCCGGCAGTTCAAATCTCGACATCCTCGCTGACGACCTTACCGTGACACCTGCAGGTCACCCGTTGGAGCTGGTCGTGTTGGTGGGGTTGTCTGGAAGCGGCAAAACGACCTTCTTCCGGGCACGTTTCGCACAGACGCACGCGCACGTCAGCAAGGACCTGTTCCCCCACAACCGCAACAAGGCCCGGCGCCAGCAGCACCTCCTTCAGGAGGCGCTGGAGGCCGGCCAGAGTGTCGTGCTGGACAACACCAATCCAGCAGTCGAAGACCGTTCGGACGCCATCGTGCTCGCGCGGACTTGCGGCGCGCGGGTGACCGGCTACGTGTTCCCCCGGGATGTTCCTGCGTCCATTGAGCGCAACGCCCGCCGCGTGGGCAAGGCCCGCGTTCCCGACGTCGCCATCTACTCAACAGCCAAACGCTGGCAGACGCCCACCCTCGAAGAAGGTTTCGATCGCCTCTTCACCGTCATCCTCACGCCGGAAGGGTCCCTCGAGATCCTGCCATGGGATGACCTACGTGTGGACCAGGGAAGGGTGGGTGTACTAGGCGGTGGTGATTGACCTGCACTCGCGCAGGGTGGTGGGCTGGTCGATGAGTGAGCGCATGACCACCGACCTTCCCTTGGCAGCCCTACGGATGGCGTACGAACGTCGTCGCCCGCCGCCGGGCCTGCTGCATCACTCGGATCGGGGAAGCCAATAGGCGAGTCGGGCCGACCGACTCGCTCTGGAGGGCCTGAGGATGACGTGCAGGATGAGCCGCAAGGGGGATTGTTGGGATAACGCCGTCGTGGAAAGCTTTTTCGCACATCTCAAGCGGGCGGAGGTTGCCGAGACGGTCTCTGCGACTCGGCAGGCGGCGCGGTCGGCCTTGTTCAGCGACCTTGAGGTGTTCTACAACAGGGAACGTAGGCATTCGTCGCTGGGCTATCTCAGCCCCGCGGAGTTTGAGCAGTCGTCGCGGGCCGCTTAACTCCCTGTCCACTACAGCGGGTCAACTCCACTGCCAGACTGGCTTGTTGAGGCGTACAGCTGAGGGTCAGGGACGCGACTATCGGACAACTTGAGCCGTCACGCTCCCTCAGGCACCTCTGGCACGGGCACCGGCACGTCAACCTCCTCGCCCCCGCCATTCGTATAGCCGTTAAGGGGCAGGTAGACGGGCCCGGCAAGTCCGGCGGCAGCAAGGGCCTGCCGAGCTTCGGCTAAGATGAACAACTGGGCCGGCTGGATGCTCAGGCGGAAGATGGGGGGCAAGCCACTCGCGGGAATATCGAGCACGTACTGGTCGATGCCAACCCACCAGGGCATGTCGGGATCACGCTCAACACCTGAAGCCTCTTCATTGAGGATGTCGAGGTGCTGGGTCAACTGCACGATCACATAGTCGTGGTTGGCAGACTTGAGACGTTGCTCCAGGAAGTCGGGACTCGGGTCAGGATCAGCGCGGTACACGATCGGGTCTGTGATCGCGACCGGGATGGCCCGGTGCGGGAACTCGCGCACAGCCAGGAGCGTGTCGAGCATCTTGCGGGACATGATGGGCCATTGCGGGTCATTACTAGGGAAGTGCGTGTAGGTCACGTACCCGAAGTTCGCGGCGAAGATGATGGGCGCGGGCAGCCCCTCTGGAACGTAAGTTTCCAGGGGCCAGAACCGGGGCAGACCCTCGTGCTGCTTGACCCGCTCAAGCGTCAGGTCAGTGCGGTCATCGCTCGTGAGCAGGTGTTCGATACTCCAGTTCATCTGGTAAGCGGCTGAGGTCATGCCTGATTCTCCTGCATTGCTCCGGAGGGTTCTGGCAACTTAACGCTGATAGGCTGCCGAGCTGTGACTGACCGGAAGCCCTATCGACATCGATTCCCGCTGAGTGTCATTGGGTATGCCCTGCGGCTCTACCACCGCTTCCCCCTCAGCCAGCGGGACGTTCAGGAACTGCTTCACGAGCGTGGTGTTCAGGTCATATAAATCTAAAGTATAGTTAGCGCATCAAAGCGTTGATTCCCCTGAACCACCTCAGTGCAGACGAGCTGCTGCGCCGTCAACGTCATGCATCGACGGCCGACGAGCGTGATCGCTGGTTTGCCCTCCGAACACTGACGCTGCATCCTGACGCTTCACGAGCAGTGCTTGTCCAGCAGCTTGGACGCGCCAGAAGTTGGCTGTCCCGTGTGGTCCGGCTCTACAACGAGCACGGCCCTGACGTCATAGAGGACCATCGAAAAGGCCGAGCAGGTCAACCCCCCGTTCTGGATGCTGCAGGGCGAGCCGCGCTTGATGCGCGCCTCCAGGCCGCACCCGATGATGGTGGGGAATGGACTGCACGGAAGGTCGCTGAGTGGATTGAGCTTCACACCGGCCGACGCGTCGATCCGACGACCGCGTTGCTGTATCTGCACCGGCTTGGGTATTCCAGGCAAAAGGGGCGGCCCGTTCATCCCAAGGCCGCCAGTGAGGAAGCGCAACAGGAACAGCAAAAAAAATCCGGGCGCTGGTTAAAGCAAGGCAGCGAGCGCACCCAGAGCAGCGGGTCGAGTTCTGGTGCCAGGACGAAGCGCGGTACGGCACGAAAAGCGTCCTCAGCAAAACTTGGATGAAGAGAGGGGAACGCCAGAGCGTTCCCCACAGCAACGGGTATGCCTGGCTGTACGTGTACGGCTTCGTCCATCCCTTGACGGGACGCTGTGACCTGCTGCGATTCGACAGTGTCGATGTGGCGTCCTTCAATGCCGCGCTGCACTTGTTTAAGGCACGCGTCGATCCCCACAACGAGGCCCACATCATCCTCTATGTCGACAATGCCGGGTGGCACCGCAGCAAGAGGGTGATCTGTCCTGAAGGCATCGAACTGATGTTTTCTCTACCCTACACACCAGAATTGATGCCCGCCGAGCATCTGTGGCCACCGATCAAAGCGGGGTTGGTCAATCGCGCCTGGAACAGCCGAGCTGAGTTGCTCGCGGCCGTTGACGAGCGATGTGCTTGGCTGATGACCCAAGAGGCGCTGGTTTCGCACACGACGTTTTTCCACTGGCTTCCTAATGCATAATGCACAATCTTTACTTCAGTTTAGTATCAGTCACGAGACCCTCCGTCAGTGGAACATCAAGTTCGCCCCACTCCTGACCGAGGAACTGCGCCATCGAGAACCCCGGCGGGGTTCTCGATGGCATCTGGACGAGGTCTGCGTCAAG
>NZ_PYSV01000035.1 GCF_003028415.1 Deinococcus arcticus | reverse complement strand
AAGCGCTCTTGGCGCGTGAGACGAAGGCGACCAGTCGACGCAGGCCGTCAAGTCCGATCATAGGTGCTGCATCCGTTGTGTCTACAGGTGTATTCCCATTGGTACGTGGAAAACCTGCATTCAGCCCTCAAAACCAGAGGCTTCAACCTGGAAGATACGGGGCTCACTCAGGCAGAACGTGTGTCAACCTTGCTCACCTGCGTGTCCGCCGCCTTCATCTGGGCCTGTGTGACGGGTCAGCTCCTGGCCTCCAGGCAGCCCGTGAAACGCAAGAAACACGGACACCGTGCGGTGTCCGTGTTCCGATTGGGCCTCGATCATCTTCAGGATCTGTTGCTCCACCCCTCGCCTTCGTCCTGGCAAGCCCTACGCCTCACTTTTTTATGTTGGCCAACCATGCTGAGGGTCTGACGTGACCCTGTTCAACCAAACCAGAACACTATTCGAAGATGCGCCGGATCATCGACCTGTGCCCGGAGGTAAGGCAGCGTTTCCTGATAAAAGCGTCCTGCAGCCTCTCGACAGGTCAGCGGTGGATACCCTTTCAGTTCACAGGTTATGGTCTGTTCCCAATCAAAGGCCAGCAGTTCATCAAGCCCGACCCAGGACAAGCCGAAGAGGCAATCGTCATACGCGACGGCGGCCCAGCGCGCTGCAACAGTCGGACTGACATCTGTTGGCAAACCGCGGTAACGGGCGATGGGGGTCACAGTGTAGACCGAACGAACATCGGATAGGATGCCAAACAGGTTGTAATTCCGTTCAATAAAGGCAGGATGGGACCAGGATGGCCTTTCACCACGTTGAAGGAAATCGACCGCTTCCCAATGGTCGTTCTGAAAGCGCTCGTAATGCTCCAAGATATCCGTGCCCATAGGACAGATTGACATGAACCCTGATGGGTTGGAAAACGTGCAGGCCTCATGACCTGTACGTCCTCCATCTGGTCGCTCGCTGTCCGCTGTTCCTGCTATAAGCAAGCACATACGTGAGTTTTGACTGGTAGTTAGGTGATTTCGTTCACCCGTTCTGCTCTCTACGGCGGCGAATTGAAAAAGACCGTACAGGGGGCCGGGCCTAACCGCCGCGAACGCCTTCAGCATTTCGATAAGAGTGGTCACCTCAGGCGCGAGGAGGTGCTGACCACCAGCCCCACCGGGCAGGAGAAGGAGCAGTATCTCATCCGCGAATACGCCTACGACTCAGTGGGGAACCTGACGGCCCTGACCGAACCCAGTGGCAAGCGCGTGGCCTACCGGTATAACGACCTGGGTCAGCTAATTCAGCGTGACGTCTTTACCGGCAGTACGCTGGTGCGCTCGGCGCTGTTTGAGTACGACCGTTTCGGGCGCCTCGCTGCGGAGATCACGCCCAAGCAGCAGGGGCAGGGGTACAACTACCCAGAGGTCCGCACCACCAGTCAGGTCACCCAAACGCACAAGGTGATGCAGGGCGGCGTGACCTACGAAGTGCCTGCCACCATCGAGGACGCGGTCAGCGTCGGTGGCCGGGTCACGCGGCAGTCGGTGAGCCTGTTCGACACCTGGGGACGCCTCACTGAAACGCGCCGTACCGCCGATGGGCGTACGCGACTCTCCACGTTCAACTACGGGGACGGCAAACCCACCGCCTTTGCCCTGGTGCGCGCAGACGGCACCGTCGACGAGACGCAGGTGCGCCGGGCTGTCCAGCCGGGCGACAAGGTCGCATCCCAGACGGTGGCTGGTGTCCGCACCGAGTTCACGTACGACCAGGCGGGCCACCCGGTGGTGGAAGTCCTCAAGGGCGGCCTCGTGGTTGGGCACGATCAGGGCGTGCCGCAAACCCGGGACCGCCGACTCCTGCGGGCGTTTGACGGGTTCGGCAACAAGGCCAGCGAGTCCTCGTTCACCGGCGCGGCCGACAAACCCAAACTGGACGCGGTGAAGGTCTGGCGCTACCACGGGACCGGCGAACTGCAGATGAGCTGGGAGGGAAATCCTGACAATGTCACGGCCTACCGGTACGGCACGGGCGCTGATGCCGGGCGGCTGGTCAAGGAAACCCAGGGGGTGGGCTGGGACGCCGAGCGCGGTGAGGCCAGGACCCCACGGTCAGGCACGGTCTACACGTATGACGCGTTCGGCCGTCAGGACAGCCAGACCACCCTGGGCGGCGTGAAGACCAGCGTGATCTTCAACGCCCAGGACCGCCCCGTTCAATCACTGCAGGCCGACGGCAGCACCGTTACCACCCTGTACAGCGCCACCGGGGTGCCCGAGAAAATCACCACCACGCGCGCGGGGGTGACGACCACCGTGACCCGCGAGGTGGATGCGCTGGGCCGGATCACCCGGGAGCAGGTCACCGCCGGCACCCTGACGGCCGACGTCCGGCGCACCTTCGACCCGCAGGACCGGGTGCTGCGCGAGCAGGACTCCCGCCTGGATATGAACCGTCCCGGCGAGGACCAGGCAACGTATTACGTGTACGACGCGCGGGGCAACCTGATCAAGCAGCTGGGCGCGGCCATGAGCACCAACGGCGCGTACTTCGATGACCGTCGCCCCTACGTGGAATTCACATTTGACGGCCTGAACCGCAAGGTTGAGGCGCGCACCCTGCTGGCCGGCGTGATGACCCCCAGTGAGTTGACGCTCGACACGAACAGCAACCTGCTGGGCAAGTCGGTCGCTGTCACCCGCTACGGGTACGATGACCTGGACCGGCCGACCACCGTCACCACCCCGAACGGCACCACCATCACCCAGACGTTCGACGGGGCCGGCAATCTCACCGCCCAGAGCCTGCCCAGTGGTGAAGGCGATCCGTTTGTAACCCGGTTCGGGTATGACGGCGCCGGCCGGGTGGTTCAGACCATCAATCCCGCAGGCGAGAGTACGCGCGTGACCCTGAATACCCTGGGCCAGGTCACGGCACAGCTCAATGCGGTGGGGCAGACGATCAAGGTCATGACCTACACCCCCGACGGCCTCCTGACGGGCGTGGCCCAGCCCAAGTCCGGCGTGCTCACGGCCCAGGCCGTGGGCGAGTCGGCCCGGGACCTCGTCTGGACGGAAAAGTACACCTACGCCGCGGGCCAGCGGACCCCGGTGCAGCAGTGTGAAGCCTGGATGGACAAGGGCGCGGACGCCGCGGGGGCCTGCACCACCATCAAGTACGACGCCGCCGGCCGGCCGGTGCACATCACCGCGCCCGACGGCACCGTCACCCAGCAGGGCTTCGATGCCCAGGGCCGCCTGCTGGAGAAGACCACGCCGGACGGCCGCACCACCCGTTACGCCTACGACGTGTGGGGCCGGCTCGCGCAGGAGCAGGTCAGCCCGAACGCCGCGGACCGCAGCGCCGGCTTGACCGCAGGCCAGACAAAGACGTTCACCCGGAATCTCCTGGGGCAGGTGGTCACAGAAACCGTGAACGGCGTCGCCACCAGCCGCCAGTTCAACAGCCTGGGGCTGCTCACCGCGGAGTCCAGGCCCGCCCTGACGGGTGCCCGTGAGGTGCCCACCGTGCTGAGGGCGTACCGGCTCGACGGCCAGCTCAGCGCCCAGACGAGCGCCAGCTACCAGGGGGCGCTGCGCGGGGCCAATGCCCGGTACGAGATTGATGGTCAGACGACGCCAGCACCCACCGCGGGAGCGGTCCAGGTGTTCCAGCGGACCCCGGCTGGTCAGCTCGTCAAGGAAAGCCTGGTCGCCGCCTCAGGCGGGAGCGCCAAGACGCTGATGACCGCGACCTACACGCTGAACCCGCAGGGCCTCCCGATCAAGCGGGACTTTACCGGTGATCCAGGCCTGTACCGTGCCCCCCTGGGTGATGAAGCCACGTACGCCACGGGCTACCGGTATGACCGCGCCGGACGTCTCGTCGAGCAGTGGGACGACGTGAAAGGCACGAAGTTGAACGTTCTGACGCTCGCCTACGCGCCGTCCGGTCAGGTGGCCACCGCCGCCCATGACGTGCGGATCTACCAGGGCGGCGCCGTGCTGGCCGCCAGTGAAGGCCGCACCCGGGCCACGTACGACACGCGCGGCCAACTGCAGGCCACGGCCGTCACCGCCGGCGGGCAAACGACCGAAACCGCCTATACGTACTACGCGGGTGGGCAGGTGGCCAGTGCACGCGTGTCTGGCGGCGGCAGTGTCCACTTCATGGCCTACGACCCCCAGGGACGCGTTCAGGCCCTGACCGTCACCGGCCTTCAAAGCAAGCTTTCCGCGCAGGCCGCTGGGAAATTCAGTGAGTCCGCCACCGTCCGGACCAGCTACAGCCCCGACGGGGTCATCAAACAGACCGTGGAACGGGGAGACGGCAACTGCGTGTATGCCCGGCACCTGAATCTGGGTCTGGGCGGCCAGACGTACGGGGTGCAGGAATGGGCGAACACCTGCACCGGCACGCCCAGCACCACGCAGACCCAGACCCTGAATGCCCAGGGGCTGATCACGGGCGTCACCACGACAGCGGGGACAGCCTCCCTGAAGGTCACCCGTTCGTTCAGCGACCTCCTGCAGCCCACCAGTGAACTGCAGACCCTGACCGGGCAGGGGAGTGGGCAATGGAACGTGACCCGCACCTACACACCGGACGGCACCCTGCAGAGCCAGGCGCTGCAATCTGGCGCGGCGAACACCCGAACGGAATACCAGGTGGACGGCCTCGGCCGGCAGACGGGCCTGAGCGGCTCGGCGTTTGACGGCTGGCAGCAGCGGTTTGATGCCGACGGCCGGGTGACCGCCCTGATCGGACCGGCGGGTGCCGATGGGCGGGCGCCCATGATGGCCTTCCGGTACGACACGGCGGGAGAACTGCTGCTCAGTGCGCAGGTCGGTCCGGATGGTCGGGCCACCAGCCTGAGTGTTCAGGGCCTGCCCGGTCAGCCTCAAACCATCGCCCTGAAGGCCGGACCCACCACCCGCACCCGCGACGTGACCTACACCATGCTCGAAGGACTGTTCGGTGAGAACTGGAGCGAATTCGCGCCGCAAGGCACAGGTGGAACGGTGACGGCCCTGGCCGCCCCCACACCCCTGACTTCGGCCCAGTTCGGCCTGGTGCCCAAAGAGGTCACGGCGCCAGGCACGCTCACGGAGCAGAACCTGACCCCGCTGTCCCTGATCGCCCAGACCCTGTCGACTCCGGCGGTGACGGTGCTGTCAGCCCCCGCCGCGCTGCTGCCCAGTGAAGCGTTCAGCCTGAAACCGGCCGAGGTGCGTGCGCCGGCCACCGGCACTGGGTTAAGGCCCGACGTGACGGGGGGGACGACCGGTGGCCTGACGTCCACGTCCGGTGCCGCAGCCACCAATCCGTTCCTGCGGGTGACGCCCCCATCCGGCTGGCAGCCCCAGATGCAGCCTGACCTCAAGTTCCAGGCGTCGCCGACCAGCAGCCTGCTCGAAGAGCTGCGCCGCCTCGCGCAGGAACAGCGCGGCCCCTTTGGAGGCACCAAATGAAACGTACTGTCCCGCTGCTCCTGAGCGGCCTCCTCCTCACCGCCTGCCAGGATCCAGGCACGAAAACCCCACCTGCCGTGAAGGTGACGTCACCCACGGCTGGCCAGACGGTGACCGGCGTGCACCCTGTCGCGGTCGAAGGATCGGGTGACGTGGCCCGGGTGGACGTGTACGTCCGGCCTGCTGGCAGCAAAGACCTGGGCGTGCATGTGGGTGGGGCGAGCGCCGCGCCCTACCAGATCGGGTGGTCCACCCTCACGGTGCCCAACCAACTGACCGTTGACCTGTACGCGGAAGCCACATCGGCCAGTGGGCAGAAGGCCCAGAGCGTCCCCGTCAGCGTGAAGGTCAGTCATGGCGGCACGCCCAACCTCAACTACCTGATCGCCATTTCGTACCCGGGCACCAGCGTGGCGGGGGCCAGCACCGGCACCAGCCGGCGGCCAGAGCTGAACCCCGCCCTGGTGCAGGCACCGGCCGGGCCGCTCAAGACTCCTCTTCCCTTGACCACCACCCTGAACGCCCAGGCCACCTCCCGGGTCAACGACCTGGAGTGGGGCTGGGCCCCGGTGGACGGAGCCGACGGGTATGGGATCTTTCTGTCCACGGCCAGTGCGGCTGGGCCATTCAGCCGGCAGCGCAGCCAGCAGGCCAGCACCACCCCCGGGGAGCAGGGCTTCGCGACCACCGTGCAGGGTCAGGCTGGTGACGTCTACCACGGGACCGTCACCACCATCAAAGGCAGCGCCGAAAGTGGTCTGTCCAACACCGACAGTGCCACCATCCTGCCGGAGCCGGCCCTCGCCTCACCCGCTGAGGCGCAAAGCGTCAGTGACGGGCGGCCGATCCTGACGTGGACGCCCACGCCAGGCGCCGTGGCGTACCTGTACTACGTGTACAACCAGAATCCTTCGACGTCCAGACCCCGGGCGGTCTGGACCAACTACCCGGAAGCGCAGACCGAGCTGTCTGCCGTCTACCCCAGCAGTCGGGACGCCCTGCCCAGTGGCACGTACTACTGGCGTGTGGCTGCCGTGAGCTTCGACGCTCAACGCAAGGCAGACAGCTTCAGTTTCTCACCGGTCCGCACCTTCCGGGTGCCCTGACCAAAGGACAACGTTTTTTGTGCGTCACGCTGCTCTGCTTTCCCTGTTCTGTACCGCCACGCTGCTCCTGGGCTCCGCCTTCGCAGCGCCAGTTCAATTGACCCCGATTGGCACGAAGGACACGTTCGCCCTCCTCGGGACCATTCCCATTCAGTACACGTACGATCCAAGCCAGCGGGCCCTGGTGATTCCTGAAGGCAAACTCGCACCCAACACCGCGCTGCCCGAGGGCATTCGCACGGCGCAGAATGACGTGCAGCTCAGCATTTTTCTCCCTGAGGACTACCAGTTGGCGTTGTCCCCGGACGGGTTCCGACTGGAGTTGATCCGGGGCACAGGTGCCGTGCTTGTGGCACCCCCGACCACGGTGGGGCCTGTCGGTGCGGTGGCGACCGCGCCGGTCGTCAGTCCCCCCCAGCCGCTGGTGGCCACCGTGACGGCCCCGCCCGCTCCGGTGCTGGCGGAACCCACCATTTTCCTGCTGTCGTACGCCTCCCCCACACAGGTCGCCACCCTGCTCAACGACCTGTATGGCAGCACGAAAATCAGGGTTGACGAGCGCCGCCGGGCCCTGGTAGCCCTGGTCACGCCGGACGAGAAACGGGCGATTGAGGCGTTCATCCTCAAAGTGGACACGCCCAGTCCGCAGGTGGAATTCGAGGCGCAGGTTATTGAAGTGAACCGCAGCCTGACGAGTTCACTGGGGATCGATTACGACCAGATCTTCAACTTGAAACTGGCGGAGATCAAGCCTGGAGCCAGCCTGTGGAAACTGGGGGAGATTGCCCGGAATCCGCTGTCTCTGTCGATCGGGATCAACCTGCTCGAGAACAGTGGGGCGGCAAAAGTGCTCGCGAAACCCAGGATCACAGCGCTGGACGGGGTTGAGGCGCGCATCAACGCCACGCAGACCTACCCACTGATCGTCCGCGGCGCCGATAATGCCGCGCCGGTCGTGCAGAACATCACCACCGGGATTTCGCTGCGCATGCTGCCAAAGGTAACGCCAAACGGGGAGATCGAGGTGCAGGTGACCATCACGGTCTCGGCCCCCACGGGGTTGACGTCAGACGGCGCGCCTCAATACTCGAGCCGCGAGGCGACGACGATGGTGCGGGTCAAGGACCAGGAACCCATCGCCATTGGCGGACTGATCGAGGACCGGAAGATTGAAGGGGTCAAGAAGATTCCCGGCTTGGGCAATATTCCCATCATTGGTGAGCTCTTCAAAAAGACCACGGTCGATCAGCGCAACACCGACCTGGTCATTGTGGTCACGCCACGCCTGATCTTCCCCGAGAAAAAGCCGTGAGACGCCGCGCGTGGCTGGTGAGCCTGACCCTGACGGCCTGCGCGCCGGCGGTGCAGTCGCCCGATCGGGCCATGGACCTCTCCCCTCAGGCCACCCAGAACGTCCTGGGCAGTTTCAGCGCGGCGTTCGCCACCCTCGGCCTCCAGGTTCAGACGGTGCGGGGAACTGTGACGACACCCAGCACGGACGAAGCACTGCTTGACGTGGTGCGGCGCTTTAAGGAGGGTGCGCCCGGTTTCTGCCCGCTGGCGCAGCAGTCATTCTTCACTGACGCATCAGGACAGCAGTTCCTGACGGTGCTTGGCCTGGGCCAGGAGGTCACCTTTCTGATCTACGACCGCCTGAATCCAGCAGGCCTGATCAGTGTGACAGGGAGAGGGACAGTGCGCTCACCTGTGGGCGTGAAGACCTGCCGATGACACCACGAGGGCCATGGAGATGGGCTGAGCGCTGCTCCTAATAGGTGCCGAAAAGATTCATCACTGCTGCAGGCCGGTTTCTGGCCTGCAGTTTTTGCGGCGCCTTAAGCACTGGTGAGGTCGGGCTTCGTAAGGGATGCTGGTCCTGCTTGACCTTCCGACGAGCTGTCCCTGTGCTTCAAATGTGGTGCGGCCCAGCTGGGTCTACCATTCGCTGGAGAGGTCCTGTCACCAAACCTGTTGGCCGTTCTATTGAACTTTGAGCCGGTTCTCTCGCCTGTGCAAACGGACCCACCCAAGCCCGAGTGAACGCGACCAGGAAGAAAGGCGACCCGGAGAGGTCGCCTTTGATGTTGCCTACGATACCTCGGTATGCACGTTTAGGCCAGGACATGCGGCACATGTGGCATCAGAAGTCCTCGACCTCGTGCTGGACGTCGTTTTCTTCCATCGCCACATACCGCCGGGTTGTATCCACAGACGCGTGGCCGAGAAACACGCCAACCCGGGTAAAATCCTTGGTCGCGCGGTACAGCCGGGTCCCTGAGTGTTTCCTGGCCGCATGAAAGCCGCGCCAGGTCTGACCGTGCCCAGCCGCACGAAACGCGAGGCTCATGCGGTACTTGGCCTGGTGGTAGGACCAGTCGAAGAGTCGGCCATCGATTTGTGCTGGAGAGAGCCCGGCCACCGCCATGCGGACGCGTTTCCCCAGCGGAATTCGGCGGACCTTGCCACCCTTGCCGCGCACCGTCAGCTGCGTCCCCTGAATGTCAGAGACCTTCGCGGCCAGGGCTTCACTGACGCGCAGGCCCGCGTGGGCGCAGAGCAGCAACAACGCGGCCAGGCGGGCGTCGCAGTGGCTGAGCACCTCATCAATCTCGCGCATATACGGCGGATTCTTGACGATACCTGGTGTGGGGTCCGGCGGCACATGGATATCTTCAAAGGGCTGGGCTTCCGTCGCGCCGGCCCAGCGCAGGGCCCGGTACAGCGCCCGGGCGCCGGCCACGTACTGCGCCACGGTCGAGGCCGACAGGGTGCCCGTTTTTCCGCGTCCCTGTGACGGCCGCGTCTGCAGGTGCGCCACGTAGCGTCCGCCGTCCCGCCGCCCGGGGCGCAGCAGTTGCACCCCCTGATCCTGCGCCCAGGGCACAAAGTCGCTCACCGCCAGGCTGTAGGCCGCCAGGGTCTTCGGACTGGTCCGGGCCCCTTTGCGGCTGCCACTGGTCATGTAGGCCTGGGTGACCTGCACCAGGGTCGGGGCGTCGTAGGTGCTGGCCGCTTCGACGGCACGGACTCGTAGAGCTTGATCAGTCAGATGGATCAGGGCGAGGGGGTCACCAGTGCGGACGAGGGTCACAGTGATCTGAATTTAACACTAAACAACATTAGCGTGAAAACGAAGGTTGCGGATTGAGCCTGCTTGGCAGGCCCTAAGGCGGATCAAGGCGTTCACGCTGCAGCAGGTCAATAGAGAATCCATGGAGTTGAGCTTCACCCGCCTTTACCCCTCACCAGTTTTTGGAAGGGCCTTCCTGGGCTTCCTACGAGCGAGCCAAAAAACTTCGTCCTGGACGCCAAAAAATTTTCACAAATTATGCGACTAACAAAGTAAAATGATAATTTTGCCTCCAGGCAGAATATGGGTAACGAGGGGCTTAAGCGCGTCACCGCTGCCGCCTGGACTCCACCAGCCGTTGCACCACGCTGACAGCAAACGCCCGTGCCGGAGATGGGCCGTCGGCACGGGCGGCCCTCCCCGGCCAGGATGCGTCAAACGGCCTGTCTGGCCTCCGTCAGTCGGCGCTGCGCAAGGCAGGTTCGGGTGGCTACACTTCATCTGAAGAGGCCCACTGATGACGACTGCTGACCTGCGCCGCACCCTCCACGCTTCCCTGGATCGCCGCGTGCGCCCGGAGGACCTGCTCACGCCGATTGCGCAGCTGATTGCCGATCAACTGAGCCCGGCCGATCGGCAGCGCCTGCTCAAGGCGCAGCGGCAGGCGCGGGGGGCGGCTTCATTCCACTGGAGCAGCATGCCCGCCGACTTCCGCCGGCCGGCCGCCCCAAACCTTCAGGTCGCCGGCGCGCTGTTCGCTGCGCCGCTGCCGCCGACCGACGAGCCCGGCGTGGTAGCGCAGCTGGGCCAGTATCTCGGTCAGGCCAGTGCTGAGATTCACAAGCGGGTGGGCGAGAGTGATTTTCGGCGTGACCGACTCAACCGGGACGCGCGGGCGGCGGCGGGCCTGGATCTCAGCCGGCGCCGGTTGTGGCAAGTTGTTGGGGTAGGGTGACGCGGTGCTGAGTGGTCAGAAGCTCCTTGGATACCGCTTCCCCCTCGCGGTCATTGGCTACGCCGTCTGGCTGTATCACCGCTTCACCTTGAGTTACCGGGATATCGAAGAGCTCCTGCTGGAACGCGGCATCTGCGTTACCCGCGAGTCCATTCGCACATGGTGCATCAAGTTCAGTGACCTCTTTGCCCAGGGTCTCCGTCACCGGGAACCCCGACGGGGTTCCCGATGGCATCTTGACGAGATGTGCGTGGACGTGGGCGGTATCAAACACTGGTTGTGGCGGGCGGTCGACGAACACGGGGCCGTGCTGGACGTCTTCCTTCAGCAACACCGCGATACCGAGGCTGCTAGGTCGTTCTTCCACCGGCTGCTGGGGGAGTACGACGTGCCCGAGGCTGTCCACACCGACAAGCTCTGGAGTTATGGCGCCGCTCTTCGGGAACTTTCCGTGCTCCACAGCGTGGAGCACGTCCAGGTGGTGTCCACAGCCCGTTGCAATAACCTGATCGAACAGTCCCATCGACCGACACGACAGCAGGAACGACGACAACGAGGCTTCAGGTCACGCCACCGAGCACAAGGCTTTCTCAACTTGCACGCCCGCATCAGCAACCTCTGTCATCCAGCCCGCACCACCGTTCCTGCTCGCTCCCGTCGCCGTCACCAACAAACTGCCTTCAAGACATGGCAAGAAACTGTGTGGCAGGCGATCTGAACTTCAGGCTGCCTGCCTTCCTGGGGTCCCTCTGCTTCCTTGTGTCCCACAACTTGCCACAACCCCTGCGGACAGTCATGGGCGATGAAGAGGGTTTCGAGGGCCACCAGGGTGTCGGTATCAATGCCGTGCGGCCGTCCCTGAGGCGTAACGGCCTCGATCCGGAACGTCCGGCCGTTCACGGCAAACTCGGTATTCCAGTGGGTGATGCTCTGGTCCACCCGGGTGTGCATGCTGATCACGCCGAACCGGGCGAAGTTCAGTTCGTCGTAGAGGTTGGGGGTTTTGTTCTTCTTCGCCACTCTCAGCTCCTGGTGTTGTTTTTAACTGATGTAAAGATATAAAAAGAACAACAACAAGCGGGTACCCAATCCGCGTCATAAACGGTGTTTTTCGGGATTTTCCCGCAAAGGTATCGCTAATTCGCCCTGAAATCCCGCAAAGGTATCGCTAGTTTCAGCGGTCATCCCGCAAAGGTGTCGTCAGAGGCGTCCACAAGGCAGCTCAGGCGAACGAATCACGAATTCTACGGTCCAAACGCGATTTTGTTTTTTTCCCGCAAAGGTATCGCTAGTCGGGCCTGAGGCCAATCCCGCAAAGGTGTCGCTATGTCAGGCGAGAATCCCGCAAAGGTGTCGCTATTCCTGCGGACGACCAGAATCACTGTCTGACACGGCATTATTGCGCCTGTTCGGACACTTTCCCGCAAAGGTATCGCTGGTGGCCCGCGCTTTGAGCCGGGCCACCAGCGCCCCGAAACAGGTATTTTCCCGCAAAGGTGTCGCTACTGCGGCGAACGACAGACGGCCGACACGTTCGGCGGAACAGGCTATTTGAGGCGCTGCCGTGCGGGAGGGCTGGACCTCTCCCCCATGACGGCGGCCGCCTGCGTCAGCAGGGACAGGAGTTCGCGTCTCGCTTCGGGTGTCAGCTTGGCCAGCTGCTCCTTCGCGGTGAGGCGCCGGAAGGTCTCCAGCGCCCGGTCGAGGTCCTCGTGAGGCGCGCTCGTGCGGCTGGCCTCCTGAATCCGCTGGCGGATCTGCTGGACGGACAGCGCGTCACTTTCGGCGAGCAGGGCTTCACGCAGATCCTCGGGCGCCCGTTTGAGGGCAATGGCCTTGGTGTAGTCCAGCCGTCCCTCGCGGACCGCTTCCAGGAGCGGCGCCGGGAGGCGCAGCACGGGAAGGCGGTTTGCCACGAACGACGTCCACTCCCCGCGGGACAGGCCCCGGAACAAGGTGTCCAGGTGTGCAATCGCCTGCCGCTCGTCTTCGGACGCTCTCGCCAGGGCAGGATCGCGCATCCGCATCGATTTCCAGCGCTCGAGGCGGGGCGTGAGCTGATCTTTGGGAAGGTCCAGTTCCGCCGAGAGGATGTCGAGCACCGCGTCCGCTTCATCCACTGGATTCAGGTCCTCGCGCTGGAGATTTTCCACGGCCGACAGCTGCTGCACCTGCCGTTCCGTCAGGCCGGAGAACACCTTGACCGGGACGGTGGTCAGGCCGGCGGTGCGTGCAGCCCGCAGGCGACGTTCTCCGGAGATCAGGTCGTAGCCCGCCGCCGTCTGATGGACGGACAGGGGCTGCAGGATGCCGTGCGTCCGGATGCTGTCGGTCAGGCGGCCCAGGGACTCCGGCGTAAAGGAGCGGCGCGGTTGCTGAGGACGGGGCCGGATGGCGTCAATGGCCAGATCCGTCTGCACGTCGGGCGCGGGCGGGCTGGTGAAGCCGGCCATCAGTGTGCCTGGACCCTGGTGGCCCGCCAGAGGCCCCATCTTCATCTGTGGCCGCTCTTTCCTGGTGCTCACGCGGGCTGCCCTTGCAGCTCGAGGAAGGCGGTCACCACCTGGGCCATGTCCCGTGCCGCCTCACTGCCCGGTTTGTAGACCTGGACGGGCTGGCCGCTCATGCTGGCGTCGTTGTGGTCCGCGGCGCGGTAGCGGACCGGAGGCAGCACCGGCGCCAGCGGCGCGAGCTGCTCACGAATCATCTCCAGAACGTCAGAGTCATGCCGGTTGCGCTGGTCGTACATGGTTGGGAGGAACGCTGCGAAACCCAGGCTGGGTTTGACCCACTGCAGTTCGTTGACCATTCGCGTCAGACCGGGCAGCCCATCCACCGCCTTGAAGCGGGTCGCCACGGGCGTGATGACCGAATCCGCGGCGACCAGGGCATTGACGGTGAGGGTCCCCAGGCTGGGTGGCGAGTCGATCAGCACGAAGTCATAGGCCTGGGGCAGCCGGCCGAGGATATTGCTGAGTCGCCGCTCGCGGCCGATCTTGGCCAGCAGCTGCGCTTCGGCGATGGCCAGATCAATCGTGGCGGGATAGAGCGACAGGCCGTGAACCTCGACCGTGGCTGGCAATCTGGACTGGACGGCGTTGGGGTCGTCTTCCAGAAGCGCGGCCAGCAGGGTGGCGTCCTGGTTCAATCCCCATTTGTCGGCCCCCAGGAAAGACGTCAGGTTGCCTTGAGGATCGAAATCGACCAGCAGGACCCGGTGCCCACGTGAAGCGAGCTCATACCCGAAATCACGCGTGGCCGAGGTCTTACCAACCCCGCCCGCGTGGTTGAAGAAGGTGTAGGTCGTCATGTGAACCCAGCTTAGCGGATGCACACATAACGTTATGTGCAGCGGGGGTTTCCAGGCCTCTTGGAGCGAGGCGCACTACATGGATACCGTTGAGCAAGGTCGTAGAGGGTCAGTAAGATCGCGCGCATAGGTCACAGGCGTGCAGGGTATCAAGCGAGTGCCTCCGACCCTGCACGCCCGGTCTCCGCCTCGGGGCGCTGCGACGCGGTGAGGCAGCTCAGCACTTGATCGGGTGAACTGCCATAGAGACCCGACGCCCAGGTGGGATTGAATTCAATGACCGCCCATGCGCCGCCACGGAGTTGCCCTACGTCGATGACGTAGCTGGGTCCCAGTCCCGCCGTGCAGCTGCAAACCTGTTGGGCAAACGACCAGGCGGCCTCCCAGAAGGGGTCGTCCGCGCCTTCGTATCCGCTGGGTACCTTGGGGACCTGCCCGCCATCCCAGTAGAGCGAGCCGGTCTGTACCTGCGCGTCCAGCACAAAGAATCGGTACTCACGCACGAGCGTGACAGGCATGGAAATAAGGAGAGGATCAGACGGATCCAGTGTCTCCCACCCCGGAATGGCCGCCCCCGGCGGGTACACGGCTGCAGGGAAGAGCTTTTGATCGGCGGGCTTGATAAACCTTGCGTCCCAGGGAGCCTGGAAATCCTGCACCGTGCAAAAAAGGACCTCGCGGCTCAGAAACGCAGGCTCCAGTGTCGCCAAGGCGTCGTCTGCTGGCCGCAGCAGTTTCAGTCCAGCTTGCGCCGCGAAATGCTCGACCAGGAAACCTTCGGCATACACGCGGCTGGGCAACTGAAGCACGTCCGCTGGAAGTGTGCTGCCCTGCGCGCGGTGCACCCGCCATCCCTGGAGGCGGGCCGCTTCGCTGAGCAGCCGGGCGTCGTCGGAGTAGCGTTGACTGACGATGAGTTGCACTGAATCTCCTTGGTGTGAGGTATGTCCGCGTGCCCGTTCGGCCGTCAGGTGTCGGAGAACTGACTACTCCTCAAAATGGCTAACCGGCAGCAGAACACTGGCCCCTGTACGGTGTTTCTGCGATGCAACGGACCCAGAGCCGACACCCGTACGAGACCTTGCAGGCCGCTCTGCGGTCTTCTTTCCCCATTGACGCCAGACGGATGGCGGTCTTCGCAGCGCTGATCCTCGCCGTCATTCAGGCGCGCACTGTGGTGCTCTACACGCTCAAAAATCATGTCATGCTCGATGGGAGGCCAGCCATGCGGTACCAGCGGTTGCTGCGCTTCATGCAGTTCACCGTTCCAGAGGCGATGTTCGCTCGCTTTGCCGTCTCCTTTCTGCCCGAGGGCCCAGTAGATCTGATTCTGGATCGAACGAACTGGAAGCTCGGCCAGCAGGACATTAACATCCTGCTCCTCTCCGCCGTCTGGAACGGCTTCAGTCTCCCATTGATGTGGACCCTCCTCCCTCACGGTGGCGCCAGTGATCAGCGCACACGAGAAGCGCTCGTGGAGCGCTTCCTGACGGCTTGTCCCAAGTGTCGCGTCGGTTCTGGCAACTTAACCTGAGTGAGGCCGGAGTAGCTCAGCAGGTGGCTTGATTCTCAAGCCACCTGCTGCATCGCCTCTCGCAAGCGGAGAAGAGCTGCGGATTGATGGCTTCGTCT
>NZ_PYSV01000034.1 GCF_003028415.1 Deinococcus arcticus | reverse complement strand
TTGCGGAACTCTGGAAAATGCGCGGTGAAGCAGCGCGTCAGCTTGGCGAGGACATCGGGTGACGCGTCCTGTTCTCGCGTGTCAGCCGAAATTTTTCAAGCCCTGCCGGAAAGTGTCGGGTACTGAGGTCTGCATGGGTTGGTGGTGCGCTGGAGCCCTGGTTATCACTCCAGGACAATGCGAGAGTCAGACGGGTCAACTCGTACTTTTGCCGTCACCAATAATTTCGCCGTGAGGCGTGGAATTCACGCCAATCACCGGCACGTTATCCACACGGTCGTATACGCCATGATGTTGGACCGGTGAGTCCCGGAGCGTCGAGCCGACATGCTTCACAGAAGAGCCGTCCGATCAGATGCGTCTGCCCGGCACGCCGGGCCCCAGGGTCTGCCCCGGTCCAGGGTTGGGCCCGCCTGTATGTCAGCCGTAGCCTGGACTCCACCACGCTGCCACTGCACTCGTCGAGGTGCTCAGGCCTGGGTGAGAGCAGGAAAGGTCAGCAGGCGCTCGCGCCCATGCTGGTGCCACAGGGTGTAGACCGGGCACCAGGCATCCGGGCGCCAGAGCGCCGCGGCCCGGAAGGGCACGCTGGTCGTGTCGCCCGGTCCTGGCGGATGGGTGACGCCGCTGTTGCTGGTTCTGCGCCGCTCGGGGTCAGTGCGAACCACTGCTTCGTGCACCGCCGAAGCGACGTAGACCTGCTCGTCCATCGCGCCGCGCGGCAGCAGATTGCCACGTTCGATCAGACGAAGCCCCTGGAACCCGAACAGGTCCAGCGCCTCAATGGTGGGGTGCTCGTAGACCGCGAGAATGCACGGAACGCCCAGGTTGGTCAGCAGGTCTGCCGCCGTTGGTCGGCGCTGTCCCTGATGAACGAGATCGTGCTGCAGCTGAAGCCGGCCGCCGGCTGAGATGTGCCCGGCTTCAGCCTGCTGCCGGTAATGGGCGGCGAGTCCAGCCAGGTACGCCTCACGGTCCGGAAAGGACCAGGGCACCACGGCCGGCGTGAAATGCACGGGGGGCGTGAACTCGAGCAATACACGCATGGCCCGGCGCAACTCGGTGGCCTGTGAGACCGTCAACTTCGCGGGGTTGCTCAGCAGGACGCGGGTCAGCCTGTTGCGGGCCTCCTCTGCACGCTTGCCCGGCTCGCCAAAAACCGCGTCGATCATCCGGGCGTACGCCGGCCAATCTCTGTGGGCCAGCTGCAGCAGCGCCAACAGATCCAAGACGTCCTCGAGCCAGCGCAGATCGCGCGGCATGAAGTGATTGGCCTTCCTCAGGCGCCTCAGTTCGTCGGTCATGTGAGCGCGCTCGGCTGGGGAGGCCACCAGATGCAGCAGCCCTTCGATGTGACTCAGCATCGCGCTCTCGTCCTTGAAGCCGTCGCTTGAGAGGTTACGCAGGCGCATGGCGACGCCCAGGTGGCCCTTGACGGCCATCTCCAGCTGCTTGGCCGTGATGCCCGAGACGTCCTCGAAGCAGTTGAGTCCCGAGTGCAGCGTCTTGCCGCCGACCTCAATCACGACCTGACGCTCGGCCTTGGCGTCGGTGTAACACAAATTGCACGCGTTGCGCGACGCGTACAGGATGTAGCCTACGAGGTGACACACCTGGCCACGCCGGATCTGCCCTTTGGACATGCGCGCCGTAAAAGGAATCAGCAGCCGCGCTTGCTGCAGCAGCCGTGGCGTCACCGTGGCCCCGGTGAGGAGATGCAGGTCACCCGAGCACAGGGCGACACCTTTACCGTGAAACAAGTCAGGGGAATCAAGGGGGCGGGTCTCCTGGATGCGGAATGAAGCGGCAGCTCCAGGATCCTGGCAGTCCTGGCTGAAGGAAATGCTGGCTCACACAGTACACATGCACAGTACCATTGCCCCACCAGCCACGCAGTGTCCGGCGCACATCAGCTGCGCGAGCCGCGCTGATAGAAGTGGAACGCCTACGGATGAAGGCCGGTGGTCCTGGCTATCATTACCTGCGGCCACAACGAGGAACCCGCATAGAGAAGTGTCGGGTCCGGGCCTAAGACAAGCGCTGAGCCCGTTCCAGCACAGCCTTCACTGCGCTGGCGGTCACGATGCCCTCCGCCTGGTAGCTGCGCCAACCCGAGGGGAGCAGAGCCAACACTTTACTGCCAGTGCCGGCTCAGCGAGTTTGCTGGCCGTTCCGTCTGCCCCAGCTGCTCAGCTTGCCGCGCGAGGGCATCGAGGAAGTGGCGAGCATCCCGCAGATGATCGAGGACCGCGGGCTCTGTGGGAACGATTTGGCTGACCGCAGACGAGAAGACTTCGTGGAAGGATGGCGCCTGAGTCTCCATACGTCAGGAGTAGAGCGCAGCCGTAGAGGGCCCATGAATATGGCGGCAACACAGTGGTGCTGACACAACTGGTCCTTGCCCTCTCTGGCGGCTCACGTATCCAGGCCCACCACGTCCCTAGGCCTATCCTTTTGCTGCCCTTGAGCTGATGAATGCTCATCCCATGACTGCCCCGGCCACGAATCCGATTGGGCCGTGGTGACCAGAGTGATTCCACGACGAAGGCGCCTTCAACATGTCCAGGGCCTTCCAGCCTGACGCTGCAAGCTCGACGAGGAATCGCGATGGACAAGGCCCTGAGAACAGGACATGCTGAGGGCGTGCCAAGCCACCAGCCCTGGGCCGATCATGAACTGGACGAGCTTGTCGCAGACTACTTCACCATGCTGGCCCTGGAGACCCAGGGAAGACCATTCAACAAAGCGGCGCACAACCGGACCGTGGGAGCCGTGATTCAGCGGTCCAAAGGGGCCCTCGAGTTCAAGCGCCGTAACATTTCCGCGGTCCTGGAAGCGCTCGGGATGCCTTGGGTTCACGGGTACCTTCCTGCCACGCACTTCCAAGCGGACCTGGTTCCTGCCGTGCAGCGGTACCTTCACCGCAGAGCCGCACAGGTCAGTGCAATCATCGATACCGTTCCCAAGGCGGTCGACGATCTGCGAATCGTGGAAGTGCCCGCACGCCGGGCCGCAGCCGTCCCACCGGAGCTCCAGCGGCTCGTCCAGAAGTTCGACCCTCTGGAGCGTGACTTGCGCAATCGCACGCTCGGCGAAGCGGGTGAGCGTCTGGTGATTACCCACGAACGCCAGACGCTCATCGCCGCTGGACGAGACGACCTCGCCCGTGAAGTCGAGTGGTCCTCGAAAGTTCATGGGGACGGCCTGGGGTACGACATCCGGTCGTTTACGCCTGTAGGGGAAGAGCGGCAGTTGGAAGTGAAGACCACACGCGGCTCAGCCCGTACACCCTTCTTCATGACCCGGAACGAAAAGCGCGTTGCTGAGAACCTTCAACGCACGTACCGTCTCTGCCGCGTGTACGCGTTCGGGCGCCCGGATCAGGCGATGTTTATCCTTGCGCCTCCGCTCAGTGACGCCCTGCACTTTGCCCCTGAGACCTGGCGCGTCGGCTTCGCCGAGTAAGCGCTCTTCCCTGCAGTTGTCAGCCTTTCAGTGTGCCGTGACTGACGAAATTCAGTCATAGGCGCTATGACAATGGTGTTCAGGAAAGAAAAACGTCTTCATCGTCGGTGCGCCGCCGCGGCACGTGGGGCACGAAGCGCAGCGTGTCACCTGATGCCAGCACCGCCCTGACCTCCTGCTCGAACGGCGTGCCCGCCATGCCCGCGCCCGACAGGTGCAGCCAACCCCGGCTGCGGCTCATCGCCGTGAACAGTTGGTTGCGCACCGCGAGGTCCTGCTCGTCGAGCCCCACCTGATCCAGTCCCAGCACGTACACCACGTCCGCCTCGTTCCCCTTCGCCCGGTGCACGGTGGTCACTGTGACGGCCCCGTCATGCCAGAAGCGGTTCGGCTCCTTGTTGTCCCCCTGCCGGTTCACGCCACTCGCGGCCGGCACGTAATACGGAATGCCCGCCCGGCGCAGCGCCCCTGCAGCGGCGCCCTGCACGTCCACGGCCCAGCGCCCCACGGTGATCACCAGGATCTGGCGGGAGGGCGCCAGCCCTTCGTGCAGATCCCTCTGGATCTGGCGCACCAGTGAGGCCACTTCCGCCTCCCGGTCCGGGTGATGTTCGAACGTCACCAGGGGCTCGCCCGTCAGTGTCTGCAGAGGATGCGGACTGTTCGCCGCCGGCCGGTGCAGCGTCACGGGCTCCTTGCTGTTGAAGCGGCCCTGCACCTCGTAGCCCAGGCGGTCCCAGTCTTCCTTGCGGGTCGGGCCGGACAGCATGCCGCCCGCGCGCAGCAGGCCCATCCCCAGCGCGTGTGCCGCCACCAGGATCGGCCCTGGCGTGCGGTACGACACGCGCATCACTTCGGACTTCCCGATGCCGCCCTTGTATGTGGCGCCGGACCCGAACACGTCCTGCCAGGAATCCCCGAACAGGGTCTTCGTGTTCGGAATCATCAGGCTGTCGAGGCTCTGCGCCTCGTCGTACGCCCAGATCAGGCGCTTGAGGGCGGGCGCTGGCGTGTCCAGCTCGAAGAGGGTGGGTTCGGCCGGGACCGGCCGCAGCGCGCGGTGCGCGAGCCAATAGAACGCCTGTCGCTCGGCATACCGCAGTTCCGGCGCTTCCGTCACGAGGTCTTGCCCCTCATCGATCAGGATGGCGTCGAAAAACTCCAGACTGGCCTGCTGATCCTCGGCCTTCTGCAGCAGGTCATGGGCGCAGTAGATGAGGTTCTTGGCCGCCTGGTACCCGTACGGCGTCTCCGCGACCGTGAGCGGCCGGATGCCCGCGTGGTCCGCCAGCACCCGGTAGAAGCCCGGCTGGTCCCGGGAGCCCCAGGCGTGCAGAATGCGCAGCTTGTGCTTGGCGTCCGCGAGCCGGGTGTCCCCACCCGAATGCAGGCGCAGCCAGTGATCCACCTGCCCGGTGATCTGGTCGTAGAGCGAGCGGCTGAAAAACACCAGGGCGATGCCCCACTCTGGATGCTTGAGGTGCATGTTGGCGGCCTTCTGGGCCAGCAGAACAGTCTTGCCGCTCCCAGCGAGGCCACGGATGCGCTGCGGACCGGGCGGTACGGTCTTGGCAATGCGTTCCTGCTGGAGGTCCAGGGGCCGCTCAGCTGCGCGCACCGCCTGCACCAGGGCTGAGCGGGTCTGGGGCGCGGCTGGGGCCGGTTCCCCCTTCGGTTTCGGAATATTGCCACTCGTGCCGAATGCGCGCTGCAGCGCGGCCCACTGCGCCTCATCGAGCGGCTGGCCCTGCGCGACAAGGGGCGTGCGTTCCAGGGCCTTCATCAGGCGGGCGGGCGTGAGCTGATCGCCGTGCAAGAGGGGCGTGTCGCCGATGAGGGTGTTGAATGGCGCGTCGTCCCACTCGTCACGGGTAATCAGCGGCGTGGCCACGATCACCCGCCCCGGCACGCGGTCGAGGCCCGGCCGGCCGCGCAGGGTGCGCATGATCACCTGCAGCTGAGCCTTGGCCTGCTCGTAGGGATTGATCTCGGTTTTCCCGAAGTACGGACGGGCCAACTGCCAGCGGTAGCCGCTGACGGCCGCGATGTCAGGCAAGTGGAGGCTTTTGACCTCAATGACGATCACGCCCAACTCCGGATCGATCACCAGAATGTCCGGCTCGCGGACGGTCGTCTCGCTGACCAGCGGGTAGCGCCACCAGCCCAGCGCCTCACGGTCCTGAAAGGCGGCTTTCACGGCCTCGAAGACCCGCTGCTCGCCCTGCTCACCGGCGAGATGGAAGGCTTCGGTCTGCAGAAATTCGGCCATTGGGCGCAGTATGCCCGGTTTTGCCTGCGGCCGCAGGCCATACCTGCCGCGTGGGCCGGGCTGTGACCTGTGCCTTCCGGCGCTGGTCGTTCACGGTGTGGCCAGTGGGCGGAACACCTGATGAGTCGTGGCCTGGCTTCACGCGCCCAGAGGTGTGACGGTCAAGGTAGGAACTCACAGGTCTGGTCCCTCGACTCTCACAGTTGCACCATGAGGGACCAGACCAGGCAGGAAAAGCGCTGAAGTGCAGTGGGGCAACTGCGCCCGCCTGTACCACCGCCCGCGAGGATGGTGCTGACATGCGGTTCATGGCCGCCCACCCATGCCGTACCGTGCGGTCATGCGTGTTCATCCCGCCGGGTGCCTAGTAACCGTCCTTGGTCTTCTGGCCCTGCCGGCCCTCACGATCGCCTGGTTTGCCGTGCTGTTCATCGGCGGCTTCAACGACAATGGTGATCCGGAGGCTGCGGCGAGCATTGCGCGCCTCCTGGACACGATCAGGACGTCAGGCTACGTCGCCATGGCCCTGGCGGCCCTGGGCGCGGTCTGGGCCGTCGGGTTCCCACTCTGGCGGAACCGGACGGCGTCTCCCCCACCTGGCACGGCAGCTGAACCGGCACCCAGCCTTTCAGTCTCGGCGGGGCCTCCCCGGCCGGCGCGCCCAAGCGGCATGCCCATCGAGAAAGCTGCGCTGGTCTTCGGCGGCCTGCTGATCGCTGGCGTGACCCTCCCGGTCGGGTGTTTCAAGGTGCTGGAATTCACGACGGCAATGGAAACCCGCTTCGAGCAACGCAACAAAGAGGCCAGTGCCGGCCGTATCCTCGAGCGCCTGAAAGTGGCCCTGACGCAGGACGGCGTCCTCCGGGTCATTTCCTGCCCGGCCGATGATGTGCCCAGCAACCTCTACATGCTCAAGGCCACGTGCTTCGCCTCGGATGAGGGCGGCCAGGCGGTGGGAGAGGTCTACGCGCGGGCCCTGATTCGCCTGAAGGTGGATGAACTTGAGCGGCAGGTCACCATCAAGCCGCAAGAAGGCTGGTCCTCCAACTACATCGACGATCCCGAAGGGCGTGACCCTGACTTCAACGCCGTGCAGTTCCGCATGGAGTACCTGAGCCGCGACGCCAAACAGTCCTGGCGGAACAGCACGGTGTGGTGGAGCCGGCAGTCGTTCCAGACCTTTCTGGCCGTCGAGCCGGAGCTGTGAATCACGGTTGAGGCGCACAAAGGGCCCGACAAGTTTGGAGTGCGCGGAAACCCGTGGAGCGTTCGCGCTTCCCACATGACCGGTCAGCGCCGACTGAAGGTCGGAACCTGTGACGCTCTGCAAGAAGATTGTGACGATCAACGCACTAGAAACGAAAGCGATTTCAGTTTTAACTCCAATATCCGAGAGGGGGCGCGCTTTGCCTACGTACAGACAATGGAACGATGCGCTGATCGAATTCTTTACCTACGGCGCGCCCGTCGGCAGCACCATCTACCTCAATGTCAGCGACCGCACCCTGCAGCAGATCGGAGAGCAGTTCTGGGGCGAGGCCCCACAGCTCGACTGGTCGGCCGACTACCTCGCCGCCGTCCGGACGGCGCTGGTCAAGGACGGCTGCGTGTTCCCGGAAATGGTGCGGGGACTTGACAAGCAGGGTCGGCCACAAGGCGCCGCGTTCCTGGGCGTCCTGGTGCTTGTCGCGGCGCGTATGGACAGCGACGCGGAGCAGAGCATCAGTGAACGCGACTACTTCACGCGCCTGAACGACGCGCTGGGCACCGAGCCCACCAACGGGCAGATCAAACGTCCCAAGCACATGAGCACCGGCGCCGAAGGTGAAGAGCCGCTCTGGCAGGTGTGGGCGGCATACCTGCGCTCCCGCGGGTACCTGCCGACCGCTTCGGGCGGCAAGGGTGCCTGGAAGTACGTGGGGTACGCGGTCAGTCAGACACTGATCCGCGAGCCGGAAAAGCGCCGGCTGTTCCAGGTGTTCGAGGGTCGGCACTGGGGCACGGACCCCGATCCGGAGCTGCTCGTCAGTTTCCTGCGCCACGAGGACTTCCTGCCCGCGCACGTGCGTACCCTTCTGGGCCGTCACGGTCTAGCGGCGGAGGACGTGCAGCACGCGGTCGCCGAGGTGTACCGAGAGTGGCAGGAACGGAGGCACGAAGACGGACATGACGCGCGCAGCGCAGCGCACCGTGTCCTGAGCCGGCACCTGCAGGCTGGACTCTACCGCTCTGAACACTGGCGGACTGGAGAGGTGCAATACACGCTGTTTCCCCGGCAACCGCGCGGACTGAAGCTGCTTGACATTCAACTGAGCCTGCCGGACGGTCCTCAAACCTTGCTGGTCGAACGGCCCGGGTACTACGCGCCGCTCGGCGAGGTGACACCCACGCACCTGGAGGCCGGCCTCCAGGTGCCCTTGACGGGCCATCCGCAGCTTGACGCCTTGTCCCTGCCGGCCCGCTCCTTCTGGACGCTGCGCGCCGATCCGGACAATGCGGGGGCGTTCGCCTCCCTGGGGCGGCCGACCGTCGGAGAGCACTTCCTGCTGCTGGTCCGGCGGGAGCTGCGTGAAGACCTCCTCTCCTTCCGGGAGCAGGGCCTGATGCAGTGGGAGACCGAGCAGCCCTGGGAGGGAGGCTGGACGGAGTTCACGGGCGTCATGGTGACCGCCAACCACTGGTCGGATGTGGGCCCGGTCAAATCGCGGGAGTTGCTCGACGCCCTGCGGCCCGCCAGCGGGATCTCGATCGGCGTGGGCAGTGGACTGCGGGTTCCACAACTGGGCGCGTGGCTGGCCGACGCACCTCCCGTCCCGACCGTCCACGCCTTTTTCGCCGAGGCGTTCCTCACGGTCAGCAAGGACGGCGTGACCCTGTTCGCGGAGACGGTTGAACCGAACAAGCCCGTGAACGTGCCGTGGGCTGGAGCGGGAGACTACGAGCTGTCCGCCGAAGCAAGGGGGCAGGGTCAGGTCCGGCTGGTGAAGCTGCTGGACTGGGCTGAGTTGCCGGCACCCAGCGCGAGCCTGCTCGGCACAGTCACGAAGGAATGGCAGGCCAGCGGTGAAGCGTACCGGCTGACCGGCGCGCAGCTGAAGAGCGGAGGAACGGCATGACGGGTCAGGGACGCATGGACATCGGGCAGCTGCGGGGGCAGGAGGCGCGGAAGCACCACGGGAAAGTGCAGTGGTATCAGGGCTACAGCGGGCGAGGCAAGGCCGACACGCTGATTGAAGGGCTCTCGCGGTACGTCCAGAGCCGCCGGCTGACAGACACGGTGTGCGGCCTGCGGGTCGAGCGCCGCCCGAAAGGAGAGTTCTACTTCTTTCTGACGCTCGAGACGGATTATGAGGGTGTGCTGCCGGACGATATCCGGGAGACACTCGAAGAGTGCCCGTTCCTCAAGTTTGGCGCGGGCGGACCATACGACCTTGAGACGATCCGGACGATGGTGAGCGGCGAACTCAAGATGAAGGCGCTCGGGCAGTGCATCACGTACCGAGTGCTGCGCCAGGAGCAGGCGGACGACCCGTTCCGGGCGGAGCCAGAGGTCGGCCCGGGCACCCTCGGCGTGGCGGCCGAACGCCTCCTGTGGTACCTCAGCGCGCTGGGCGGCGGCGCCTGGAGCACCTTCCACTCGGCGTGCGCTGCGCTGGGCGTGGGTGACGCGTCCCGCCGATTGGCCCGCACCCTGCGGCTGCTGGGTCACCTGGAGGTGAGCGGCGACGGAGACCGCTGGAGCGTCACGCCAGAGACAGTGGTGGAGGTGACGCGTCCCGGCGATGAGCCCCTGCGCTACCTGACTGGTGCCCGCGCTCCGCATTCGGGCGGCCAGCCGGACCTGCAGCTGGACGCGCCTGCGCGCGTGCAGGCCGCAGACGATCACGGACTTTCCGTCATCACCGATCCCGCGCTCGCCCTCACTGAGCGGCTCCCGACGCTGGCCGAGTTCCGCCGCGGCCTGCCGCTGGTCGGAGGCATCAGCGCTGTGCGGCACCATTTCGCCAGGTTCGACGGCCTGACCTTCCGGCCAGGACCGCTGACTGGAGAGCCGGGTCTGTACGAGGTAACGGCGGAGGGGGGGCGCACCCTCACCCTGCTGCATGGCGGGGGCACAGACTGGCGGCGGGGTGACTGGTACGGCCTGCGCTACCTCACGCTGAGTGAAGCCGAGCTGCTGGTCGACGGGCAGTACGACCCTGACAGCCGCCAGCTGGCCCTGCCAGCAGATCAGCGGCCGCCCGAACTGTACGAGCGCGCCCTGGTGCTGTGCAGCGGCCTGATGCCAACCGAGCGCGACCGCTGGCTGGTGTACCAGAACGTGTCGCCTGTAGTGGCCGCGCGGCTCGCGGCGCTCCTGCAGGTCCGGCTGGTGACGCACGAGGTGGCGGCGTGAACGACGCCCTGGGCATTCAGGAGCGCCTGGAGCGAATCTACCGACTGTACGTGGAAAGTGCGTTTCCACTGCGCTACCCCACGCTGGACGCGGAACGTCGCGCGCTGCTGGAACGCCCGGGTGTGCTGGCGCAGCCGCCACTCATTGAGCCGGTGGCCACCTATCCCAGCAGCGACTGCACGCTCGCGCAGGCGGCCGCAACCCTGCCCGCAGCGTACGCGGACCTGGCCACGCTCGCTTCTCCCCTGTTTCCCGGGGACCGTACCCTCTACCAGCACCAGCTGGAGGCCCTGCAGGCCAGTGTGGCGGGCCAGGACGTCGTCGTCACCACCGGAACAGGCTCCGGCAAGACGGAGTCGTTCATGTTGCCCTTGTTCGCTGCCCTGGCGGCCGACAGCGGGACCTGGACGCCACCGGGCCCCGCACCCGCAGGCCGGGCGTGGTGGACCTCCAGCGGCGACCGCGTTCCGCAGTGGGGTCACGTCACCCGGCCGCACGCGATCCGGGCGCTGGTGCTCTACCCGCTCAACGCCCTCGTCGAGGACCAGCTGCGCCGCTTGCGCTCGGTGCTCGACAGTCCTGAAGTCACCCGCTGGCTCGACCAGGCACGGCACGGCAACCGCATCACGTTCGGACGGTACACCGGCCTCGCGCCGCTGCCGGGCGGGCGGGACCCGAAACGGGTCGAGCGGCTGCGCGAGCGCCTGAAAGAACGTGCCGACGAGTGGAACGAGGTGAGCCGGGAACTGCAGCAGCGCGGTGACGGGTCTGAGTACCACTTCCCGCGGATGGACGGCGGCGAGATCTGGAGCCGCTGGGACGCGCAGGACACGCCGCCGGACCTGCTCATTACCAACTACTCGATGCTCAACATCATGCTGATGCGGGCCCTGGAGCAGGGCATGTTCCGGCAGACCCGCGAGTGGCTCGCGGCGGACGAGCGCCACGTGTTCCACCTCGTGGTGGACGAACTCCACGCGTACCGAGGCACGCCCGGCACGGAAGTCGCCTACATCCTGCGGCTGCTGTTCGAGCGGCTCGGCCTCACGCCGGACAGTCCGCAGCTGCGCATCCTCGCCACGTCCGCCAGCCTCGACGAAAGCGAGAAGGGCCGCGCTTTCCTCAGCGAGTTCTTCGGCCGGGATCCGGGACGCTTCCAGATCATCGGCACGCCCGCCAGCGCCCCGCAGAAGGCCGTGGACCTCACGCCGCATCGGGAGGCGTTCACCGCCCTCGCGGAAGCGCACCCGGCCGAGCTGCTGGAGTCCGGCCCGGTGACCGTGTCCGAGGACGCGCAGGCGGCCCTCACGCGCGCGCTGGGCGGCGGCCCCGGCGGGCTGACCCAGGCGCTGGAGCAGGTGGGCGTCCCTGAGGCCCTGCGGGCCGCCTGTTACGATCCGGCCCTGCGGAGCGTGCGGGCCACGGGCGTGCAGGAGTTGAGCCGGCGCCTGTACGGCACGGATGACCTGCGGCCCCTGCGCGGCACGCTGATGGCGCTCGCGACCGCAAAGCTCTCGGGTGGAACGGCCCTGCAACCGGTGCGCTCGCACCTCTTCTTCCAGAACGTGCAGAACCTCTGGGTGTGTACCCGCCCGGACTGCGGCCGTGGCGAGCGCGAGACGGACGCGCCGGTCGGCAAGCTACACGACACGCACCGCCTCACCTGCGACTGCGGCTCACGCGTGCTTGACCTGATGGTCTGCGAGGTCTGCGGGGAAGTCTTCCTCGGCGGGCACCACCGCAAGGACAGCGGGGAGACGCTGCTGAGCGCCGACCACACGGACCTCGAAGGGGCCCCGGATCAACTTGACAGCCGGACGTACGCCCGGTACGCGGTCCTCTGGCCGGTCGAGAGCCATGAGAAGGCAAAGCCTGAAACCCCCTCGTACGACTGGCAGCGTCGAACACGGCGCTGGCAGGCTGCCTACCTCGAACGCGCCACCGGCAAGGTGTACGCCGCGGCGCAGGTCCGGCAGGTGACGCCAGCAGATGACCTGCAGCCTGTCTGGCAGTACACCGTCCAGAGCGCGCAGGTTGGAGACGCGAACAACGAGAGCGCCTTCCCGCCCGTCTGCCCGTGCTGCGACACGGACTACCGCCGGCGCAAAGTCCTGCCCACCCCCATCCGCCACCACCGCACCGGCTTTCAGAAGGCCGCTCAGGTCGTCGCCAGCACGCTCATGCGCGAGGTGGACAGGGAGAACCGCAAGCTCGTCGTGTTCAGCGACAGCCGGCAAGACGCCGCGCGGCTCGCGGCCGGAATGGAGCGCGACCATTACCGCGACATGGTGCGCGTGACGCTGCTCGCGGCTCTCCAGGAATCCAGCCAGGACCTGGAAGCGGCTGTGAGGTCCAACTTTCACAGGGCCCACGATCAAGAGAAGGCGCTAAAGCTCCTCAAAGAGGTCAACCCAGCTCTTGCCGAGCGGGCCACGCGGGACTTACTCCCAGACGATGAGGACAGAGCAGTGCGCTTTGGAGCCACGCCGATGGCGGCCATGGCCCTCACGCTCTTCCTAATGGGTCACCCGCTGCCCGAGAACCAGCGTAAGGACCTGCTGGACCTTCTCTCCCAGTACCCAGCGCGGGTGCCGCTCGGACAACTCCGGGAGACGGTCTTCAACCGACTGCTCGAACTCGGCATCTGCCCAGGTGGGAACACCATGCGGGCCCTGTCCTACAAGGAAGGCAACGTCGACGAGCAGCCCTGGTACATGGCGTTCAATTGGGCCCGTGACGGTGTGTCCGTGCGCAACCAGCAGAACGCGAAGGACCATGCCCGCACCCTCGGGGACCTGCTGCTCGCGGAAATCATGATGGTGCTGTTCACCCATCAGGTGCGGACGCTGGAAAGCATCGGTCAGGGCCGGATTCACGCGCCGCTGGAGGGAAGCTCCGTTTCCGTTCAGGAAGCCACGGACGCCATCGTGCGTTACCTGGGCGTCAAACGCCTGTACGCTGACTCGGAGTTCGTGGAAGCGGGTGACGTGACGGCCCTGCCCCGGCCCGTGCGCGATTATCTCGAACTGCTGGGCCAGGACGAGGACAGCGTCACGGGTCTCCTTCAGCGGGGCGGGTACACCGAACCCAGCGGGACGAGCGCCATCCTGCGGGCGGACAACCTCGTCCTGGTGGGCCAGGGGGAGGGCAGCAGCTACCGCTGCGGGAAGTGCCGCGCCCATTATCTGCATGCGGCGGGTGGGCGGTGCATCCACTGCGGTGGCAACGTGGCCCGAGAAGAAGCACGGACGCCGCAGGACGCCACACACGACTACTACACGTACCTCGCGCGCGAGTCGGGCACGTCCTTCCGGCTCAACGCCGAGGAGCTAACAGGCCAGACCGATGCAGATGCCCGGACCCGGCGGCAACGGCACTTCCAGGACGTGTTCCTGAAAGGCGAGAATCCCCAGGCGAACGGCGTGGACCTGCTGAGCGTCACTACGACCATGGAGGCCGGCGTGGACATCGGCAGCCTGAACGCCGTGATGATGAGCAACATGCCGCCCCGTCGCTTCAACTATCAGCAGCGCGTGGGCCGTGCGGGCCGGCGCGGTGCGGGCATGAGCCTCGCCGTCACGCTGTGCCGCGGCCGCAGCCACGACCTGTACTACTACCAGCACCCGGAAGCGATGACTGGGGACGCGCCGCCTCCACCGTACGTGGACGTCGCAAGCGTCACGATCTTTCAGCGGGTGCTGATCAAGGAGGTGCTGCGCGAAGCCCTTGGGGCACAGACGCCAGAGGAAGCCGAGCGCGACAGCGTACACGGTGAATTCGGTACGGCGCAGGCCTGGCTGGAACTGCCGGAACGGCGCGCGGCCCTGGAGCGGTTCCTGACCTCGGAAGAAGGGCAGGCGCGCATCCATGCCCTCACCCAGCAGTTGACGGCGGGCACCCGGTTGAGCGAGGCCCGCGTTCAGCAGACCCTGCGGGATCTGGAGCGGTTGCCCGAACGAATCGACCGCATCGCAGGGGACGAACGGTACGTGCAGGACGCGCTGAGTGAACGTCTCGCTTACGCGGGCTTACTGCCGATGTTCGGCTTCCCCACCCGCACGCGGCTGCTCTACCTGGACCCCCTGACCCGCATCAGAGGGCAGAACTTCCCGCCCCGCGCCACCGTCGACCGGGACCTGGAGCAGGCCATCAGTTCGTTCGCACCTGGCGCGGAAGTGGTCCGGGACAAGCGCGTGCATACGTCTGTAGGGGTCGCGAACCTGCACCCGAGCCCACGCGGTCTGGCCCGCGTGAGTCCCGGGCTCTACCCGCCATTGGGTCAGGACAACCCCCAGCCGCTCGGCGTGTGCCGCACCTGCAGGGCCGTCCATGAATCCGCAGAGCTCGCCGGGCAGGAGCGGAGTACCGTCGAATGCCCGACGTGCGGGGAGACGAACCTGCGGGTGATGGACGCCCGTGAGCCACGCCACTTCTACACGACCGGCGAGCCGCGCGACTACAACGGCTTCTTCGAGATTCGCGGTTGGACCACCCGGCCGACCATGGCGGTGACGGAGGAAGGTCCCACCGTCAGTGTCAAGAACGCGGTGTTGGCCAGCAATATCGAAGGGGAACCCGGCGAGATCCTGACCTTCAACGACTACAGCGGCCGGGGTGGGTTCGACTTCGTACCAGAAGCCAACATGGCCCTGAGCGGGGCGTATCGGGTGAGCACCGAACCAACGCCAGCTGCACACAGGAATGCCCGGGGCAAGCGAATAGCCCTTCTCGCGCGGCGCCGGACAGACACGCTGCGGATCGGGATGCAGGCGTTTCCAGCCCATCACGACGCTCCGCCGGCGCAGGTGGAAGGGCGCGCAGCGTGGTACAGCCTGGCGTTCGCGCTGAGGAATGCCGCCTCTGTGATGCTCGACATCGAACCTGGCGAGCTCGACGGTGGCATCTACGTCACGCGACGGGGAGAAGAGGCGCAGGCGCAGGCGTTCCTGAGCGACCGACTGGAGAACGGCGCCGGGTACGCCACACACCTCGCGGTTCCTGAACACTTCACCGAACTGCTGAGCCGTCTTGGCCAGGATCTGGGCGGCATCTGGGCGGAGCATGCCTTGTCCTGCGATACAAGTTGTGCCCGCTGCCTGCGCGACTACACGAACCTCTCCTTCCACCCGCTTCTCGATTGGCGCCTTGCCCTGGACATGGCTGCCCTCCTGCGCGGTCGGCCGGAGCTGCCGTTCACCGGCAGCCACTGGGAAGCGCTGGTGTCCAAAAAAGACTCCCCTATCCTCAGCAGCCTCCAGCAACTCTTGTTTGTGCCCTTGGAAAAAGCGTCTCCGCTCCCCGTCTTTACAGGGCGTGGTAAGCACAGAGGGAAAACGCTCATCGTCAGTCATCCGCTTTGGACGGAAGAACACCCTGACGTTCAAGCGGCCCTCCAGATCGTTACTCCCCATTCCGCCGACCGACCGCGCATCACCAACCCGTTTATGCTGTTGCGCCGGCCGTCGGACGCACTGTGAAAAATAGGCCCTACAGAACTTAGGTCATTCCAGGACGGACAAACGACTTCTATCCATGCAGCTCTGAGGCGCCCAAGACCACCCGGCGCCTCAAACGTCTGGCTGATGACTGCAGAAGATCGACATAGAGCCCGAGGAAGTCGAGCAGGCCGAGGGTATCAAGGATGTGGTCTCCTGGAGCTCATTCGGAAGCAGGCCAAGCAGATTGACCAGCTGATGGCAGAGCCCCTAAAGCCGAGAACGTACGGCTGAAGAAGCGGAGAGAAGAGCTGAAACGTCGCCAGGCGGCCTGCTCCAGGGCATCGTTTACGGACCTGGCAGGAGGCCCTCAAAACGGTTCTGGCAACTTAACGCTGATAGGCTGCCGAGCTGTGACTGACCGGAAGCCCTATCGACATCGATTCCCGCTGAGTGTCATTGGGTATGCCCTGCGGCTCTACCACCGCTTCCCCCTCAGCCAG
>NZ_PYSV01000033.1 GCF_003028415.1 Deinococcus arcticus | reverse complement strand
AACAGACCGCAATGCGCGGTCTGTGCGGGCGAATTGGCAGTTCTCGATATCGGCAGCACGGGACAAGCTCAAACGTCACTACCCCTTCGATGAATAGCCATCTTCATGCCTGTGGTCATCCACTAGGGCGTGTGCTCATGGGGGCTCAATAGCCTGAACGGCTTTGAGCGAACTTCACCGCCACAACCTTAGAGACGACCAATGGGCTGCATTGCAGCCTCATCTCCCCGCAGAACGCGGATTTGGCGGCCGTCCGCGACTCAACGATCGCGTGTTCTTCAGTGCCATTCTCTGGCTTCTTCGTCCTGGTGCGCCCTGGCGTGATCTCCCACCCTGCTACGGCAATTGGAGTTCAATCAGCACACGCTTCTACCGCTGGTGTCAGCAAGGCGTGTGGACCAACCTCCTGTCACAGCTTCAGCAGCTCGCGGATCAGCACGGCCAAATCGATTGGCATAAGCAGTACATCGACTCGACGGTCGTCCGGGCACATCATCACGCTGCGGGAGCACAAGGTGGGCAGCAAGGCGAAGCCCTGGGGCGCTCCCGAGGCGGGTTCAGTACCAAGGTGCACCTCAAGTGCGAGGGTCAGGGCAAGCCCCTTGCAGTCCACCTCACAGGTGGAGAGCGGCACGAGATGGTCGGCTTCCGGCCACTCCTTGATGCTGGACGGATCAAACGCGCTGGGGTTGGAAGGCCAGAGCACCGTCCAGCGCAGCTCGTCGGTGATCGGGGGTACAGTAACAGCATTGCCCGCAAGGAACTCCGGCGACGTGGCATTTGAGCAGTCATCCCACCGAAGCAAGGGCAACGACACGCAACGCAGTACGACCACGTTGCGTACCGCGAACGCAACCAGATCGAACGCGCCATTGCTTGGCTGAAACGGTTTCGGCGTATCGCAACGCGCTACGACAAGCGGCGCTGTCATTACGCAGCATGGCTCGAAGTGGCTGTCGCCATGACGTGGATCCGCTGACAGCATCCAGACGAGGTCTACAGCTGTTCCGGGAACTTCATGACCGTGAGCGGCGCAGATCCTTCTTCAAGACTGTTCCAGTCTTCCAGGTGCCAGTGGTGCCAGGCCTGCACACCATCAACAGTGAGTCCCAGGAGCAGTCGAGCAAGTGAACGCAGAGCGTGGCCCCCCTTTCTTCTGCAACCAGCCCTTACGCTGAGGCCCATGCCACCGCACCTGACACTCGCCAACCTTCACGCCGAGTTCCAGGCGGCCTGAACTTCAGGCCGCCTGCGTGATCGGGGCCCCGCTGCGTTCTTGAGGTCAACAACTTGCCACACCCCGCACGCACCCTCGCCGGACGCGGCCTTGCCGTGGCTCGCGCAGGTGGCGGCGGGGCGGACCACGCCCGTCCTCACCCGCGCCTCCCTGCACGTCGAACGCGATCCCCTAACCGACCCCCTCGCCCGCGTCATGACCCCCGGACTCCAGGCCACGGCCGCTACCTGCCCGTCTGGGCCCCTCCAGTCCTTCTGGTCACATCCGACAGCGGGTCCCGCCCGTCTGCCGGTACCCTCAGCCCAGTCCCACGCCCCCTCTCCCCTGCCCCGGAGCCCCGATGACCCGTTTCCCTGCCCACCAGACCCTCGCCACGCTGATCCTCTCCACGGGCGCCGCCCTCGCCGCGCCCACCCTGAAGGTCCAGGCGACCGTCACCGGCGCCTGCACCGTCAAGGCCCGCATCACCACCCTCCCCGACGGCGTGTTCCTCAGCGTGCGCCTGAAGTTCTGCGGTGCCCGAGGCAGCGACCCCGCCCTGGGCACCAAACTCTGGCGTGCCAAGATCAAGAACGGGCAGGCCAGCCTCACGCTTGACGAGCGCCAGGCCAGCACCAGCCTCCCCAAAGGCACCTACGATCTCACCGTCTTCTCCAGCTCGCTCCGGCTGGAGAACCAGACGTTTTTCCAGAAGGACCTGAAGGAGAACGTGAAGACCAGCGCGCCCGTGACCCTGCAGGCTGACGGTCTGGACTCCCGGGCCATCCGCGCAGCCGATTCCCTATCCGAGCGGGTGTGGGATGGATACCGGGACCACCCGATCGGCACCACGGCCGCCCAGTACGTGTCGTATTTCCAGCAGTACGGGGCACCCGAGGTGATTGCGCAGCCCGGCGGGGGCCGCGCGTACTACTTCCCGAAGCTCGATCTGGCGTACGTCGTGCGCGGGGACCAGGACACCACCCTCGCCCGCGGCCGCATCTACCATGGCCTTAAGTGAGCCTCTTGGGCCCGGTGGGGCGTGTGCCCTGCTGGTCCTCGATTCCACGGCCGGGAACCTCCAGACGGGCCGGTACGTGTCGAACTTGGCCGATGCGGCTGAAGTGCACGGCCTGACATTCAGGTACGTGGGCGAGCACGAAGTCGGCGCGGATCACGTGCACTTTACATGGCTCGACGGCGAACGGGACGTGAAGCTGGTGTTGATCGACGACTACGCGCATGACCGGGCCCTCCTGGCAGTGGAGGGCTTTCCGGACAGGCCCTTGGACGCGGCGCTGGCCTGGCTGGGAGCGCGCGTCGGTATCGTGGAGCGCGTGGACGACGTGCTGCCGCCCGGAACGATCGCAGGCAACCGGCCTTGACCCCACGATGGAGTCACGCCCTGTACCGCCGGACCCTCATCCGGGGCCGGTGGGCGTGGGACCTGCTGGTCGTCCTGATCACGGCGCTGGACCCGCCGAAACCCTTGCTGTGGGGTTCTGGCAACTTAAGGCCGATAGGGTGATGAGGCGTGACGGTTATGGTAAGTTATTGGCTTCCAGAAGGCGGAAGAAACCCAGAAAGGCAGGTGGCCTAAAGTTTAGGCCACCTGCTGTATCGTTTCTTGCCACGTCTTAAAGGCAGCCTGTTGATGTAAGCGACGGGGGCGAGCGGGAACGGTGGAGCGGGCAGAGTGGTGAAGATTCGCCAAGTGGGCGTGTAGGTTGAGGAAGCCCTGTGCTCGTTTTCGTGACCTGAAACCTCGCAGTTGCCGTTCCTGCCGCCGGGTCGGGCGATGGGACTGCTCAATCAGGTTGTTGCAACGGGCGGTCGAGACCACCTGAACGTGCTCCACAGCGTGGAGCACGGGAAGCTCGCGCAGGGCCGCACCATAGCTCCGAAGCTTGTCGGTATGGATGACCTCCGGCACGTCGTATTCCCCCAACAGTCGCTGGAAGAACGATCTGGCGGCCTCGGTGTGGCGATGTGCCTGCAGGAGAACGTCCAGCACTGCGCCGTATTCGTCAACGGCCCGCCACAACCAGTGTTTGACGCCGCCGACATCTACCCGCATCTCGTCGAGGTGCCACCGGGAACCCCGGCGGGGTTCTCGGTGACGGAGGCCCTGGGCCAAGAGATCACCGAAGTTGATGCACCACGTGCGGATGGATTCACGGGTCAGGGTGACTACCCGCTCTAGCAGCAGTTCTTCGACATCTCGATCGCTGAGCGTGAAGCGGTGGTAGAGCCAAACCGCGTCACCGATCACGGCGAGGGGGAACCGATAGCCAGGGAGCCTTTGACCACTCAGCACCGCGTCACCCTACCCCAACAACTTGCTACACCCATTTCACTTTGCGCTTGGTGACAGTTGACTTAAAACACCCCTGCAAGTGGGGCTCCCGGTGGACAGAGCAGCAACGTCTGCCGACGGCCGCACGGCAGGCAGCATCCGCCAGCTCCCCGTGCGGCAGCAGGCTGGCGCAGGGCGGCCTTGCACGGCCAGTCAACCCTGATCCCACAGTGGAAAGGCGTCGCTCAATCGCGACGCCTGGGGCTTCTGAGGGCAGGACTCGAACCTGCGCCCTTGCACGGGCCGACCGCTCCGCCGGTAGGCGACCTCAGCCTGTGGGAACAGGTGAGCAGGGCTCGAACCTGCGTCCAGTCGGTAAGAGAGCCGACCGCTCTACCACTGAGCTACCACCGTTCCCGTCTCTACTCTGCCTGATCTGTCCCCAAGGTGTCATCCGCCACCTGGCGCAGGGGCCGTCCACTGAAGACCCCCGCGCGGCGCAGCACCCGGGCCAGGCCAGGGCTGCTGACCGTCACCCCATGCACCAGTTCCGGGGTCAGGCGGAAGGGAGCCACGCGCGCGCGCGTGCGCGGCGCGATCCAACCGCTCTGTTCCGGATGTAGCCCCAGGTCCAGGCAAAGCTGCCGCACCGTGCGGCGCGTGCAGGGAGCCTCACCAGCCAGGACCGTCCATGGCAGGGGCAGGCGGGCCCAGACCTGGGTGTTCGGGTCCAGCTGCCCGCCACTGTGCTGATGCCACCAGGCGACGTCCGCCGCCATGAGCCGCATGGCCTTGCCTGGGCAGACCGCGTCCAGCAGTTCATCCAGGTCCAGGGCGTACAGCAGGTTCATCCAGCCGTCCCGCGCCTGATTCCAGGCGCCAGCCAGCAGGTTCCAGGTGCTGCTGTCATTGCCCCGGCGCACAATCATCGTGTCCCGGTCAAAGGTCGAACGCGCCCATACCTCCTGCATCAACGTGGCGGTGCGCTCGAGCACGGCACAGCAGCGGCCCAGCAGCTGGCCTTTTTGCGCTTCGGAGAGGTGACGGAGCACCTCCGGGTCTGGGTACACGTGGGCAATCGCCCACCAGTTCGTCGTGGCGGCGCGGCGGCAATGCCGGAACAGCAGGTCTGCCACACCGTCATACGGGCGAACCTGGGCCGTATTGGTGAACTCGCTGCGCACATGGCAGCGGGCGGTGTAGTACGCGATGAAGGCCGCGCTGGCGTCATCACGTGCAAACACCGAAAACGGCAGCTCGGAGGCCAGCCTGGACTTGCTGATCAAGGTCAGCGCCCGCTTCTCCAGTTCCCGCGCGAGGGTCGCCTGTTTGCGCTCGAGGCGCTGAACCAGCCGGAAGCGTTTGTTGTACTGGCGCCGGCTGAGGTCCAGGCCCGCCGCCGCCCGCGCGTCCCGGTTGAGTCGGTCACGCTGAAAATCACTCTCGCCCACCTGCTTGTGAATCTCAGCACTGGCCTGACCGAGATACTGGCCCAGCTGCGCCACCACGCCGGGCTCGTCGGTCGGCGGCAGCGGCGCAGCGAACAGCGCGCCGGCGACCTGAAGGTTTGGGGCGGCCGGCCGGCGGAAGTCGGCGGGCATGCTGCTCCAGTGGGATGAAGCCGCCCCCCGCGCCTGCCGCTGCGCCTTGAGGAGGCGCTGCCGATCGGCCGGGCTCAGTTGATCGGCCATCAGCTGCGTAATCGGCGTGAGCAGGTCCTCCGGGCGCACGCGGCGATCCAGGGAAGCGTGGAGGGTGCGGCGCAGGTCAGGAGTCGTCATCAGTGGGCCTCTTCAGATGAAGTGTAGCCACCCGAACCTGCCTGGGCGCAGCGCCGACTGACGGAGGCCAGACAGGCCGTTTGACGCATCCTGGCCGGGGAGGGCCGCCCGTGCCGAAGGCCCATCTCCGGTATGGGCGTTTGCTGTCACCGTGGAGCGACAGCTGGCGGAGTCCAGGCAGCAGCGGCGACACGCCGAAGCCACTCGTTACACATATTCTGCCCGTAGGCAAAATTATCATTTTACTTTTCTACTGGCATAATTTATGGAAATTTTTCGGCGTTCAGGACGAGATTTTTTCGGCTCGCTCGTAGGAAGCCCAGGAAGGCCCTTCCAAGATGTGGCAGCACTCATTCGTGAGATCGGCCTTGAAGGCTACTCGACACACGTGATGGGGTCAGGTCCAGGTCACCGGGGGCCTGCGTCTGCCGCATAGCTGGCCCCTCCGTTTTCTCCATCTATCGGCCCGTCAGTGCGCAAGAGGCCAGCACAGCGGCGACCATGCAAACAGTCCCCTTCATTTCTGGGCTGCAAGGCTGCCGCCCTCCTGGCCTCGGGCGTAGTGGCCACGGCGTTTCTTACCTCAGGACTCAGCTTGTCGCGGCCGATATGCATCTCGGCATTAGGTTCCAGGCGGTGCCAAAGTGATCGCATTTTCTGGGGTCGTGAGTTCAGAGAGACCAAGTGCCGCGTTGAACTCAAGGCCGGACAGACCCGCTGCTTCGCAGGCGCGTTTCACGTCATCTCGAACATAAAGAGCGTCGCCTGACCGGAACAGGGGGGGGATCGCCTGCTCGCTCTCCAACGTGATGACGTCTTCTGTGAGCCTGGCACGTGCCACCGTTCGGTGCAGGTGCTGGGCTGGGTTGATCACGGCGTACCCATCGGCCGCCACCTTGACGTCCGGGTGGGCCATCATGGCGCGGGCCGAGGGTAAGCGGAAGCCCATGGGCAGCTCCATGACGAAAACGGGGTATTCGTGGAACATCCCAGGCGCCTGCTGCCGCAAGACCTCCAGTGACTTGAGATTGAACAGAGGCACGAGGAGGCTGGCCGGAAGGCAGTCCTCACCCCAGATGTTCTGAAGGTAAGTCACTCCATAGAAGGGGGGCGTCAGCGTCTGTGCAAGTGCATAGAAATCGGCTGGAAAATAGGAGTCTTGATCCTCAACCAAGTCATGCTCGCAGAGGTAAATCTGAACCTCCGGGCTTTCGTCAGGGTAATTGAGCCCCTTCCGCTGAATGATGCCTGTAATATCCGCACGAGTTTGCCAAATAACGGCGCTATGCTTCACGGCTATCTCCTGGAGTCGGCATCTGGGACAGAGAGTCATTCCTGATGATGTTCAGCAACTCTGGACCCGGCTTCTTGAACTGATCCTGCACCAGTTGATCAAGCCCGTCCCGAATTTTGAGGAGTTGCGCGTCCGCTAGATGCTGTGGAGCCGTACCAGGCTTGACCCCCACGGTTTTGAGGAGCTCTGGGTAGGCCCTTCGGTACCAACTGCTGACGAGATCATCGTAATTGGGATGACTGGTGGCGTGCAGGATGTCGTTGAACGTCAGCCTCGGGAATTTCTGCCGGAGGATCTTCAGGGCCTCTGTGCTCTTGGCCAGGGTCAGCATGTTCGCTCCCCGGTCGGGCGAGATCAGCCCCCGGCGGAAACCCTCCTGGAAAAATGGATTGCTGCGCATGACGTTGTCTGGCCAGAGGTGATGGTTGTTCGTTAAGCCGGATCCGGGCATGGGCGGGGGATTGTTCGCGTTGTACTCCGTGGGTTGGGCCACGTGGTAGTCCCGGCTCAGATCACCTTCTTTGAACGTCAGGCCGTCCGGCTGCCAGTTTCCTGCTTCATCGGCTCAAAGCTTCGGGACGGGGCCGCGCCTGCCATTTGGCTGGTACGCCAGTTGCAGCGTTTTTCCGTTGGAGAGCTTCGTGACGAGGTACTGGTAGCCCAGCGGAAGATTGCCCGTTTCTCGGCCACGCGTCCGTGGACACGACCCGGCGGTATGTGGCGATGGAAGAAAACGACGTCCAGCATGAGGTCGAGGACTTCTGAACGTGATTGTGCTGTATGTCCTGGCGTGCCCGTGCATACCGCCGTATCTTGTTCACCATCAAAGGCGACCTTTTTCGGGTCGCCTTTCTCCTTGGTCGCAGCCACTCGGGCTTGGGTGGGCCGGTTTGCACATGCAGGTCCAGCAGTTCAGGGGGCTGGCATCCACCACCAGCGTTTGGTCGGTCGTCCATTCTTGCTACGGTGAGGCCCGGCACGCGACCAGCCCCGTTCCACTGCCAACACGCCCCCTGCGCTGGCATCAGGAAGCCGCACCGCATTGGCCTACCAGGGTACGGCAGCTGCTCACCGGTGCCGTGCACCGGTCCCCCAGGACTGAACGCCCGGAGCAGTGGGGCGTCGGGTCCTCATGACGCAATATGCCAGACCCTGACCAGCGCCTGCACGGCCCGCGCTTTGGCTGTGGCGCTCTGCCGCCCGCCCCGCAATACGGTGCCCTGTCGCGGTGCAGACGGTCAGCAGCTGCCCGCGGTGGCCGTGCAGTGCGCGCACCGCCGGTTCTGGCCGTTGAAATCCGCACGACTTGGCCCCTCTACTGGGCCTCTCCCGCTCGCCCTGCTGAACACCGTGACGTATCTAGTGCTCCGTGAACCTGAACCGGCCTGTCTGCCTCTCTGGGCCACCACAGCCTTGATTCTGGAAACAGGGGACAACGCAGCGCCCTCTGCCTCGGCCACCAAGTGGAACAGCAAACGCCGCTGCCGCACAGCAGAGCCCCACAACGGCCGCTGCCCTGCTGCTTCAGGGTTGCGGTGCGTCTGCGGTCTCTGGCGGAGGTGGCAAAAAGGGGTTGGCGTGGCGGGGCGCGTGCCCGGCAATGTTCCACACCATGACCCCCAGCAGCGCCGCGCTCATCGCCCAGGCCAGGCCAGCCAGGGCCGGCACACCCAGGCCGCCCATACCCAGTGCGGCGAGCACTGCCACAGGGTACGCGAGAAGGCCCCGGTACATCCGGGCTGCCCGCTGCCCATACTCATGCACGCCCTCAGGCGTGTCTGGAAGCTGCGGCTCGACGTTGCCCAGGGGGTCCCGGTCCAGGGCGGTTTCCGTGATGACGCGGTGCAACCAGCCCACCACCGCGTTATTGTCGAAGTACCCGGTGTGATTCTTGCCCATGTTGATATTGTCGTAGTTGACGACCGGAACATTAAAGATCATGGGCGTGAAATCTTCGAGATCATTCGGGGTTTCAATTGGGCCAGAAATGGCGTCGCCTGCTGTATGAAAATTGACCCACAGAATATTGGGAACGCCGTTCTTCTTGAAGGGCAGCTTGGAGGCGTCACCCGTCAGCTTGTTGTACGTCCGTTCGTAATGGCGTGAAAAGCCACTCCTGCTCTCCGTGAAGTAATGCATCTTGTCAATCGGTGAGCCGTACGTGATCAGGTGCTTGATTTTCGCCAGCTCGTCTGCGGCCGCCGTTTCATCGTTGCCATTGTCTTGCAGGCGGCGGTAATTCATGTACAGCAGTGACTCATACGTGACCCGGGAACCCAGGCTGTGCGCGGCAATGACCACACGTTCGCATTTGGGGTCCTGGACAATGACCTCCAGCGTTTCCGTGCACAGTTCCAGAACGGCGCGGCGTTTTTCATACTTGGTGTCGTTCTCGTCGTAGGTGCCCCAATACGCGACGTCCCCGAAATACTCCGCCAGAAAGCCGTTCAGCGGACTGGCCAGCAGGAGACCAAACATGACCTGCGCGACACTCCGGCCCAGCCCTTCGGCCCGCCAGAAGTCGATGGGGTCGACAAACGGTGCGGTGGACCAGGACACCACACTGGCCGCAAGGGTGACCGAGAAAACGAACACCGACACCACCAGACCAATGAATCCGACAGAAGTCAGCAGGGCCTTCCAGTTTTCAGCCCGACAGGCCTTTTCCCAAATCGCAAGAGGCTGCTCAAGGGGTGAGGACGCGACAAATGGAGGAACAGGTCGCGCTGGGCAGATGTTCTTTTTAACCTTCTTAAATGGAGGAACGAGTCGAGCCGCGCGGCTGTACTTTTGAAACTGCTTAAACGTGCTTTGGGGATACTTCCGGATCCTTTCAATATGCGAAAACTCATCCAGCAGCGAGGCCATGGCTTGGGCCGCTGTTCGATCAATGGTCCCCCGCTCGACCAGCTGGTACAGGACAGAGATCCGGGTGCGCACAAATGAACGCCACGGCGCGCGCAGGTGAATCACTGCCTTGGGGACCTGGAGGGCGAACCACTTGAGCACGTCCAGCGCGGGAAGCCCGCCGGCCATTTTGGGCGCCCAGTAGGCTTCGAAAAACCGCACGTTCTGGTAACGGATGTTGTCCTTGGTGTAGGTCGCGCGCACGTAGTACAGGTGATCCCGATCTTTCAGGTCCACGTGCCAGCGCCGGGGTTTTAGTCTCGACCACTTGCCCCGCGTGCCCTTTCCCACCTCGGCATACAGGTCAAGGGTGTCGATCAGGTGGCTGAGGTTGTCGTAGCGCCGCGAGTTGCCCATCCCATGCACGATCACGACCGCTGTGTAGGGCCCCTTTCCCTCAACATCGGAACGTGGGGCTGCAGGTACGGGCTTGGCGGGCAAGGCAGAGGTGGACTGAACCGGATCGGGCATAGTGACCTCCTGAACGGGACGGTGAAGCAGGACAATGGGCAGAGGCGGTGTCTTCTTAGTGTGACATTTTCCACAGTTATGTCGCGTCGAAATGACCAGCGCTGTCTATTCGTGACCACGCGCCCCCTGTGGAGGCCGCAGCACACAAGCTGGGCATAATGCCGGGCATGACCCGGCCGACCCTCCCCCCGCCGCTCCCTGGCATCGTGTCTGTGCACGCCGGCGCGGACGGCGGGGTGACCGTCTGGCAAAGGGATCCAGTCACAGGTCAGGCCCAGGTGCACCGCACCCGGCAGCGCGGCTGGATCTATGCCCGGCACCTGGGCGACCTGGCCCACCTCGGCGACCGGCTGACCGTGTCCACCAGCCCGGCCCCGACCCATGCCCGCTACCACGCGCAGGACCTCGCGCCGGACGGTGTGGACGCGCGGGCCTACCGCTACCTGCTGAGCGGCCCCAGCCCCCGCCAGCTGGAGAACGAGATTCAGCAGGGGGCCCTGAACGCCCGGGCGTTGAAGGCCCGCCCCGCGCTGGGTGACCTCAGCGGCTACCTGCGCCTGGGCTACACGGAGCAGTACCTCATCGCCACCGGGCAGACCTACCACCAGGACCTGACCTTCGATCAGCCCGTCCGGCTGCAGTTCGACCTGGAAACCACCGCGCTGAGTCCGGACGAGGGACGAATCTTCCTGATCGCCGTGCGGGACAACCGCGGCCTGGAGACACTGCTTGAAGCCCGGCAAGCGGCGAAAGAAGGCGAGATGATTGAGGCGTTCCTGGCCCTGGTGCAAGCGCGCGACCCAGATGTCATTGAGAACCACTTCATCCATGGCTTCGATCTGCCGTTCATCACGGCCCGCGCCCGCCGGCACGGCATTCCCTTCCGGCTCGGCCGGGCGGGGGACGGGGTGCCCTGGACGGTCGATGATGGAAGCCGCACGCCCTTGTGGGTTTGCCCTGGCCGGGAAATTCTCGATACGCTCGACGCGGTGCGCCGCCTGAACCTCCCGTCCAGCGGCCTGAAGGCTGCCGCGCGGCACTTCGGCATCGCGCCGGAAGGCCGGGTCTACCTGGAAGGCGCGGAGATCGTCCAGACCTACTGGGATCAACCGAAGCTCGTGCGGCAGTACGCCCTGCAGGACGTGCAGGAGGTGGACGCCTTGGCGCGGATCGTGCTCGCACCCAGTTTCGCCCTGGCCCGCCTGACGCCCCGCCCGTACCACCGTCTCACGCGCGCGGGCCCGGCCAAGGGCGTCTTAGAGCCGATGCTGATCCGCGCGTATTACGAGGCGGGGCGGCCCTTCCCAGCGCCGGAACGGGGGCATGCTGACCCGCACCGGGGTGGCCACGTGCAGCTGCATGCCGAGGGCGTTCTACAGCACATCGTCAAAGCGGACGTGGCGAGCATGTACCCCAGCATCATCCGCGCGGAGGGCATCGGGCCGCGGCAGGACGAACTGGGGAGCTTCCACCGGATCGTGAGTGACCTGACCACCCAGCGTCTGACCCACAAGCGGGAAGCCCGGAATGCCCGCCTCAGCGACGCTGAGCGCCGGGACCACCACGCCATGCAGGACGCCATGAAACTGGTCGTGAATGCCGCGTACGGGTACCTGGGGGCGGGGCGGCTGGCGAAGCTGGGCGACCGGGAGGCCGCCGATCGGGTGACCGCCCGGGGCCGCGCGCTCCTGCAGCAGGTCACGGCGGCGCTGGAAGCGTGCGGCGTGCAGCTGATCGAGTCGGACACCGATGGGGTGTATTTCAGCACCGGCCAGGAGATCGGTGAGGGGGCGGAACGCGCGCTGATCGCGCAGGTTGCGGCCGGGTTGCCAGAAGGAATCACGCTGGAGTTCGATGGGCGGGCGCGGGCGATGCTGAGCCATCAGGTGAAGAATTACGTGCTGCTGCGGTACGACGGCACGCTGGACCTCAGCGGCGCGTCGTTCGAGTCCAGCCGCTCGGAGCCGTACGGCACCCTCTTCCTGCGAACGGCCCTGAACAGCCTGCTGCGTGGGGACGTGCCTGGCGTGCAAGCCGCCTTTGAGGACACGGCCAAGCGGCTGACGGAGCGGCGCTTCACGAATGCCGAGGTGAGCACGCGCGTGCGGATCGGCAAAACGCGCGCGGACTTTGCCCAGACGCGGGCCCAGCGCAAGGAAGCGCATCTGGAAGCGGCGTGGCACGCCGGGCTGGACTTCCGGGTGGGGGACCGCGTCACGCCGTATGTCCGGGCCGGACAGGGCCTGACCGTGGTGACCGATCCGGACGGGCATGATTACGACGCTGGGCACTACCAGGCGGCCCTGGTGCAGAACTACGCCACGCGGCTGCGCAAGGCGCTGGACCCGGCAGATTGGGAGCAGCTCTTTGGTGGGCGTGGTGCGGGGTTGTTTGACCGGCCAGTGAGCGAGATACGGGTGAGGTGGCAGCCGGTGCTGGACCACATGCCGTAAGCCTGTCGTGAGCACGCACGTCCCGCGCCCAGCGACGCTGTGGGTGTCATTTGGAACAGTGTATGCCGCGTCCCACATACCAGACGACGCCCGCGCCCCCGCCGCAGGGCCAGTGCCCACGAACCCCCTCGGTTGCGTGTTGCTCCCGGCGCTTTCCTGAGTTCATCGTCAGGCCTCTAGCGGAACATGACACCTGACATCCAGAGACAGAGGAACAAGACGTTTCTGGGGAGAGATGGGGCCTGGGCGCAAGGCCCTGGCCAAATGGAACCCTCGACCACCCAACGTACAGAGGTGCGGCGCGCGGCGGCGCCTCAGGCCGCTGTCAGCGTAGGTCTCGCAGATGTGGGCCGCACGGCCCTTCAGCCGCCAACCTGACCATGAACTTAAGCCCAAGACGGACTGGCGCTGCCCCCGACTGAACGCCCCAGCCGGGGCCCGTCAGTCCGTCTCTCTCCAGGTGCCAGCGGCCTGCGCCCGGGCCTGACTCTGCCTCAGGACCGCCCGCGTTTCACTGGGGGCGCAGGTCAGGTTCCTCTTGAAGCGTTTGAGTTGGCCCTGCCATTCCTTGAGGGCGGGTGCACTCACGCCCTGCGGCGTCACCTCTGGTCGGCTGTAGACGCCTTTGAGCCACGTGGCGGCCAGACAGGCGGCCTGGAGGTCAGTGAGGGTATCGGTCCAGCGGACCGTGCTGCTGGGATCAGCAAGTGTCAGGGTATACACGCGCTGCCCCGTCAATTCGCGCAGCACGCTGGTGTCACCCGGCCACCGGTGCAGCGCCCACAACCCAGCCCACACCATCGCGCAGATCAGCGCGATGGCGCCAGGGCGCTCCCGACCAGGCAGCACGACCACCGGGGTGCGCTGGGTGCTGAATCGGGGCGGCTCTTTGAGGAGGCTGGCGCGGGGCCACTGGTCGAGGGCCTGGAAGAGCGACAGCATGAACAGGCCGATCAGTGCAAGGGTCCGCCAGGTGGCGGTGTAGCTGACCATCAGCGGGGAATCGGGGGTCAGATTGGTCCAGAGAAACATGAAGTACGACACCCCGCAGGCCACCGCACTGATGACCCCCAGGCCGTAGCCCAGCCGCCGCCCTGGGGTCCAGGGCAAGGGGGGCGGAAGAGGGGGCGGGGCAGGCGGAGTCATGGCGGCTCAGTATGGCAGGCGCGTCGCGGGGATGAGAAGGCCGGGCTCACCCCCACCTGCCGCGCCAGGACAGTCTCCGGCGCCTGATCCTGCGCAGGCCACCCGCCACGGCACAGCACGAATGCACCCCTCCTCTTTCAACCGATCGGCCAGATCGCGAGCACGCTTTTGAACCCGCTGTCCTGTGGCAGCAGGCTGCAGCCCACGGCCGACTGATCCCATCAGGGTGATGCAGGACGACAATGCCTTGGCCTGCCGGGCCTTGTTCAAGCAGGCGTCGAGTTGCCCTCTGCTCAGCGACAGGCCCAGCAGGTCCCGCGTCAGGGCCGAAAAAGCCCGGGCATGCGAATCGGCCAGTGGGCCGGCCCTGGCGGTGATGTGCATGTCGGACAGGTAACCGTCGTTCATGCGGTTGATGGTCACCTGCCCGAAGGGCTTCCTGAGTTCGAAGCGGGAGGCAGCTGGACTCTCCCAGGCGAGGCCCACGGTTGTCCACAGCGTGAGCGCGGCCCAGGAACAGGCGGTCAGCACCTGATTGAGAGACTGAGTGGGATCAGGCTGGAACGCCGCCCCAGCACCAGCAGCGGCGCCGCCTCAGCGAGCGTCGCGGCTCTTTCTGAAGCAGACCAGGGCGCCGCCAGTGGGCCCAACGTGCATGGGGTCTTTCACCCCGCCTCCCCATCTCAGGGGGCACACGAGGTTCCCGCCTCCCTGTTCCACGTGGGTGGCGAGCCACTGTCCTCCCGGCCACCGCAGGGGTCTGGGTGGAGGGGGCCCGCCGAAGCGCCCGCAAAAGCCAGGGAAATGGGGTGAAGTGGCGGTCCTTGTGGCCGCCCTCGGCACCCTGCTGACTGGCCTCGCGGCACTTCTGAACGCCCTGAAATAAGCCTCTTTCCCCCGGTATGCACCTCTGACCTGCCCTGGCTAACCGCTGGGGCAGGTTTGTCGTGGAGAGGGGACGGGCCCCCGCTCTAGTTCAGACCGGTGACCAGAAATTGAAGGGCACGCCTTTATTCGACCTGAAGTACATGGCCGTCACGCGCAAGGGTCTGCTGGGCAGCGTGCACCATCGCATCGGTATCGGTCTGGGCAATGGGGATCCCATGGTCCGGTGGGTTCCAGTGAGACGGCCTGTCCCGGTAGATCACGAACCCAAGCTTGCCGGTCTCGGGGAGGAGCATCTCACCCCCAAACCTGACTGAACGTTCACCTACACGAATGCTGATCCAGCTCCGTGTGACTTGCACGATGTTCACTCCGGCCATGGGCTGATCGTGACACGCTGCAGCGTGAACCTCCCTCGCGTTCACCCTTCAATCTGAGCTGGACAGCGAACGAATGGGTCGTCAACTTGGGTCTGTCAGAGTTCGAGCACTGGTTTGGAACAGCAGGACAGAAGAAACAGCACTGGTTGCGTCTCGCCTCTGCTCTATTCTGAAGCGATGACCCGAAGGATAGCCCTTAGGCTGAGACGTGGTCCCAACTGCTGATCTGATGAGGGAATCCCCAAGCCTGTGACCGACACGCTTAAACGCTACCTCCACACGCTGGCTCTGCCAGCCCTGCATACCCGAGAGCTCTTGTTCTTTTTCGTGGAAAACGACTGGGTCGACATTGTTGACGAGGTCGTTCGCTGCGTGCAAACCAATCAGGCCTACCGAACCCAAAGCCAGGTCATCGCCCGCGACGAACGCGGCTGGTTCATAACGGGCGGCGTGGCCGGCTCCATTCAGCTGACAGGTCGGGCGTATTTTGATCAAGAGCACCTGATCTCCATCTTGACGGGCGCTGCCCCCTACCTGTCCCGGCTTGACGACTGATGCCCATCAGGTCCAGTGCTGGTGCCAGTTGGAACGCGTCTCCCGCCCGGGCCGCTTCAGCCAGAGGGGTCGGCACTTGCGCACACGGTTCGCGCGTCGCGCCGCTAAGGTGGCGTCATGCTCCGGCTCGGCGGTCTGCTTCTGCTCTTCCTCGGCCTTCTCCTGATTCTCCCCGCGCTGCTGGCCGACTTCATCGTCAACATCATCATCCTCTGTTCTCTGGCGATCCCGTTTTTGGCGCTCGCCGTCCTTCCATACTTCGAATCGCCTGACACCCAGGCGGCGATCTACCACCTGCGCATAATGTTGTTCGTCTCAGGCATCACGAGCATGGTGGCCGGTCTGGCGCTACTCCTCAGTCATCGGGCCTGGGCACCGCGCCGCACAGGTCCCTGAAGCCTTCGGCCCCTCGCAGCGCGAGATGGTTCAATGGCGCACTTGGAGAGGATGCTGAAAAAGCTGCTCATCATGTGCTGCGTCCTCACGGCTTGCCGGACACAGCCGGCTGAAACAGTGCAGCCGACCGGAGGCCACACGAAGATGATGGTGGATCAACTGAACGAGGCAGTCTACGACGTGCTCTCTGGGGATCAATTCAAAGAAATTGACGGCGAAAAGTTTTACGGCAAAGGAGCGTCTAGGGGCGGTTCACGCTCCCACGTCTCGAAGCTGTCTCGTGACGAGGTGCTGGCGCTGCTGTCGAACGCCATGGAGCCCTCTATCGAGAGTCAAGCGTGGGGGGACGATTATGGCCAGTACCACGTAAGTTTTCAGTTGAATGACGCGGAAAACATGCGCTTCGGCATCGGGATCAGTTCCCTGAAGTCAAAACAAGAGACGTTCAAGAGTGCGACCGAACTCCTTAGGAATTACGATTCGGACATCGTCTACACGCCGCCTTTTGAGTGGAACGAATGAAGGCGTGGAAAGACACAATCCTTGGGTTGCTCCTCTTCCCCATTGTGTCGCTCGTCTACCTGTCGCCCATCATCATTGTGGTCGGCGGCATTGTCTGGTGGGGTTGGGCTCAGTACCCGACACTTTCCGGCAGGGCTTGAAAAATTTCGGCTGACACGCGAGAACAGGACGCGTCACCCGATGTCCTCGCCAAGCTGACGCGCTGCTTCACCGCGCATTTTCCAGAGTTCCGCAA